>JAQBVH010000024.1 GCA_027623615.1 Planctomycetota bacterium
TCTTCGACGAGGTCGAGAAGGCGCACTCCAAGCTGCACAACCTCCTGCTGCAGATCCTCGAGGAGGGCTCGCTGACCGACTCGAAGGGGCGGCGCGTGTCCTTCGAGCAGGCGACGGTGATCCTGACCTCGAACGCGGGCGCCGGCGAGATGTGGAGCGCGAGCCGACCGGTTGGCTTCGGCGGAGGCACCGGCCTCGACCGCGGCACGCTGGAGTCGATCACCGAGCGCGCCCTCAGCGCGACGTTCCGGCCCGAGCTGCTCGGTCGCCTCGACGATCACGTTCTCTTCCGCGAGCTCGATGTGGACGTGGTCGAGGCGATCGCCGTGCGCAAGCTGACCGAGCTGGCCTTGCGCACCCGGCGCGCGGGCGGCAAGGTGGCCTTCACCCCTGCTGTGGCCCGCTGGGTAGCCGGACGGGGCTACTCGCCCGAGTTCGGCGCCCGCGAGGTGCGCCGCGTCCTCCAGCAGGACGTCGAACCTGGCATCACCGAGTGCTTGATGCAGGGCCTCGGCCCCGAACAGCTGCTGCGCGTCCGCGTGCAGCGGGGCGAGCTGGTCTTCCTCGTAGAGGATTGACCGCGCGCGGAGATTGCGCCGCGGGTGCAAGCTCCGGGTAGGCGGCCCCAACGGGGTCGCCTGGCTCACACCGTCAGGTGTGGCGTCAAAAACAACACCCACGCCTCCGAAGGAGGCGTAGGCGGCCCCAACGGGGTCCGCAGGAGCTCGCGCCACAGGTGCAAGCTCCGGTCGTCACACCGTCAGGTGTGGCGCCAAGCAACACCCACGCCTCCGAAGGAGGCGTAGGCGGCCCCAACGGGGTCGCCTAGGACGCAAAGGCGCTAACGTGGCGCCATGAAGCGCGCCCTCGTCTGCCTCACGCTGCTCTGCCTGCCTGCCCTGGCCCAAGATCGCGGCATCGAGACCGACCGCGAGTCACCGGTGAGGCTCGACCTGCCCGAGGAGGACGACGCGTTCGTCTTCGGCGTGTTCGGGGATCGCACCGGGGGACCGGACGAGGGAGTGAAGGTCCTCGCCCAGGCGGTCGAGGACGTCAACCTGGTCGACCCCGATCTGGTGATGACCGTGGGCGACCTGATCCAGGGCTACAACCAGACCCCGGACTGGATGACGCAGATGCGCGAGTACCGGGACATCATGGGACGGCTGACCGCGCCCTGGTTCCCGGTCGCCGGCAACCACGACGTCTACTGGCGCGGTGACGGGCGACCCGAGGACGAGCACGACGCGAACTACGAACGCCACTTCGGGCCGCTCTGGTACTCCTTCGAGCACAAGGGCTGCTGCTTCATCGTGCTCTTCACGGACGAGAGCAACCCCGAGACGGGCGAGAAGAACTTCAGCAAGCCCGAGTGCCAGCAGATGTCCGCCGAGCAGTTCGCCTTCCTCGACCGGACCCTGACCGCGGCCAAGGACGCGCGCCACGTGTTCCTGTTCCTCCACCACCCGCGCTGGTACGAGGGCAACTACGGTAACGACTGGCGTCGCGTCCACGCGCGCCTGGCCGACGCGGGCAACGTGCGGGCGGTGTTCGCGGGGCACATCCACCGCATGGTCTACGACGGTCCCCGGGACGGAATCGAGTACTTCACCCTGGCGACGGTCGGGGGTGGCCAGAGCGGCGTCGTCCCCGAGGCGGGCTACCTCCATCACTGGGACCTGGTCACCGTGCGCGACGGGGGCATCTCGGTCGCGACCTTCCCGGTCGGCGCAGCGCTGGACCCCCGCGCGATCACCCGCGAGCTCTCCGACGAGGCGCGCAGGTTGGCGGACACGCGTCTGAGCGTCGAGGCTCGCCCCGAGCTCAGCGCCAGCGGCGGCGTGGACGGTGTGTACGAGTTCGTCCTCAAGAATCCGGTGGCGCACAGGGTCGAAGCAGACCTCTCGCTGACCAGCGCCGACAGCCGCTGGGGCTTCTTCCCCGACCACGGTCACGCCGAACTCGGTCCCGGCGAGGAGCGCCGCTTCCGCGTACGGGCGATGCGGCGCCCCGGGGAGCTCGACGGGACCCTGCGCCTGCCCGAGGCGACGATCAACCTCGCGCTCTTGACGGACGAGGTGCGCATTCACCTGCCCGCCAACCAGCAGGAGCTGCCCCTCGACCTGGGCTCGATCGCGGCGCCCACGCCGCCCGAGAACGAGATCGCGCTCGACCTGGTGGGCGGCAGGGACTTCATCGCCATTCCCCACGATCAGCTCGCCCTTCCGGACGGTCCCTTCACGATCGAAGGCTGGCTCAAGGCGCGCTCCTTCGGCGAGCGGGTAGGGCTGTTCTGCAAGACCGAGAGCAGCGAGTTCGGGGTCTTCGTGAGTGGAGGTTCGCCGCACTTCATCACGCACCTCGACGGCGAGTACCGCACGGCGTCGAGTGACGGCGCCGTCCTGAGCACGGGCACGTGGCACCACGTCGCAGGTGTGTATGACGGCGCAGAGGTTCGGCTCTACGTGGATGGCCAGCTCACCGGCAAGGCCCGCGCCTCCGGCAAGCGCACGCTCCGGGCGATCCCGCTGATCCTGGGCGCGGACGTGGCCAGCAATGGAAGCGCAACGTCTCCCTTCGATGGCGTGATCGACGAGGTGCGCCTCTCGACGGTCGCCCGATATGCCGGTGACTCCGTCACGATCCCGCGGCGCCATGCTCCCGACGAGCACACGCACCTGCTCTTGCACCTGGACCACAAGCTCGGGCCGTGGATCTACGACGATTCCCCGCGGCAGCGCCACCCCCGCTGGAGCGGCAACCCGCAGCTCGTCCCCGCTGATTGACCAACTCTGTGCCTGGGCCTGGTTCTGAGGAATCGGGTACCGGCCTGGGTCGTCCTGGGTAGCCCCACTCCGCTATCCTGCGCCCGGAGCCCCACCGCGGTCACGCCGCCGCGGTCACCCAGCCATGTCCCTCGCGATCCTGACCCTCGCCGTCCTCCCCGCCCTCACCCTCCACCAGGACGACGAGCCGACGCTGCAGCTTGGCGTGGACCTGGCCGCCATCGCGGGCAAGGTGAGCGTCTCCTTCGCTGAGCTCGACGAGGTGCTGATCTGGCGCCACGGTCGTTCTCCGAACGGGCGCGAGGCCCTGCGCTCCCTGCTCGACCTGACCGTGCTCGAGCACCTCGCGGCGGAGGCCGGCGTCGAGGTCGGGCCGAAGCTGATCGCCGCGCGCTGGACCGAACTCGAGACGGAGGTCCAGGAGGCGGGCGTCGCCGTCGACCTGCTCGACTACCTCGCGCAGAACGAGATCGACCCCGAGACGTTCCGCAACCACCTGCGCCTGTCGATCGTGCACGAGGAGCTGACGCGGCGCGCCCTCGGGATCGCCTCCGACACCCCCATCACGGGCGAGCAACAGACCCAATGGCTGCAAGGGGTGCTGCTCGAGCGCACCTACGAGGAGCTGCCCCACCCCTGGAGCGCAGGGGTCGTCGCCCGCACCGGTGAGCTCGAGGTCGGGCGCGAGGACTTCGCGCTTCACCTGCGCGCGCTGGTCACCAAGGAGGAGCAGGCTGAGGTGTGCCACGCGCTCGCCCTCGAGAAGGCCTTGCTCGCGCGCATGCCCGACCTGGCCGAGAGCGCGGTCGGCGCAGCGGTCGACGCCGAGATCGAACGACGTCGCGAGCGAGTCGAGGCCGATCCGCGCTACAAGGGCATCAAGTACGAGGAGCTGCTCGAGGCGCAGGGCCTCTCCCTCGATGCCGTACGTCGCGATCCCGGGCTGCGGGTGCACGCCATCAGCCATCTGTGGTCGTCGCGCACCCACGACGACGCCTCGCTGAGGGAGGCCTACGAGACCGAGCGAGAGCTGTTCGACGCTCGCCACGGGGAGGCGATCGACGTCTACTCGATCTTCCTGCGCGCGGCGCGCTTCAAGAACGCCCTCAACCCCCGCAACTACGATGAGGCGGACGCGAGCCTGAAGGAACTCCAGGCGAAGATCGCTGGGCTCGACGACTTTCGACGCCTGGCGACGCAGTTCACCGAGGAGCAGAACAGCAAGGAGAACCAGGGCTACTTCGGGCGCATCACCGCCGGCATGAGCACCGTGCCCGGTGCCATGCGCACCGCGGCCTTCGACGCGATCGAGGCGGCTCGGAACGAGGATGGCGTGGCTGACCTGACGGGCACCGTCCTCGGCCCGCTGCGGGTCCAGGGCGGCTCCCTCCTGCTCTGCCTCGGCCAGCGCTACCCCGCCCCCACCTGGGAGCAGATGGCCTTCCACGTCTCCCGGGAGCTGCGGCGGCGCATGCGGGACGAGGTCCTGCCCCGCACGGCCGTCGCGATCTGGTTCGACAAGTAGGCGCGCGCCGGTTCCCGTTCCTGGCTCGGAATCGCTACGATCCCGCCCATGCGTATCGGCAAGGTTGTCGGGAGCGTCGTCGCGACCCAGAAGGACGAGAAGCTGGTCGACTGCAAGTTCCTGCTGGTCCAGATCCACGATCACCAGAACCAGCCCCTCGAGGACTACGTCGTCGCGGTGGACGCGGTCGGAGCTGGTCACGGGGACGTGATCCTGTATGCGACCGGTTCCTCGGCACGTCAGACCGTGTTGACGGACGGGCGCCCCTGCGACGCGGTGATCATGGCCGTGGTGGACAGCTGGGACCTGGATGGCGGCGACAACGTCTACGAGAAGTGGCGGGACGGCTGAGATGTACCTCGCCCGCGTGACCGGTCGCCTGGTGGCGACGCAGCGCTACGAGCCTGGCCTCGAGGGGGTTCGTTTCCAGTGGATCCAGCCCCTCGACGAGGCGGGCCAGCCCATGGGCGCGCAGCTCGTGGCCGCGGTGGCCCTCGACGTGGGGCCCGGCGACTTCGTGCACTTCATCGACGGGCGCGAGGCGGCCCTGGCCCTGCCGGACGAGACCTATGTCCCGATCGACGTCGCCGTGACCGGCTTCGTGGAGCAGGCCGCCGTGAACGGCCGGGACCTGGCCAAGGAGGACTGAGGTGTTCCTGGCCGATGTCGTCGGGACGGTGGTCGCGCCGGTGCAGATCCCGCTGCTCGATGGGCGGACGCTGCTGGTCGTACGCCCGGTCCAGCCGAGCGGCAGCGCGACCGCCAAGACCCGCGTGGCCATCGACACGGTCGGGGCGGGCGAGGGCGACCGCGTGCTCGTGATCGACGAGGGCAACTCGGGTAGGCAGATCCTCGACGCCCCCGATGGAGCCGTGAAGACCCTCATCGTGGGCTTCGTGGACGCGATCGAGCGGGACGGCGCGATCATCTTCGACCACCGCACGGGCAACCACGCCCCTTCCGGCTAGGATCCCCGCCATGGACACCAGCGGCTGGACCGAGGAGGAGACACGTCTGCGCAAGGCGATCTGCAGGGTCGCGGCGCTCTGCTACCAGCGCAACCTGATCGTCGGCGCCGACGGCAACTTCAGCGCGATGACCAGCCAGGGGACGATCCTGATCACGCCGGCCGGCGCGATGAAGGGCTTCCTCGAGCCCCACCACATCGCTCACATCGACCGGACGGGGCAGACGATCGACGACGGCCCGAGGTGCTCGTCGGAGGTCGGTATCCACCTTGTCGCCTACGAGGAGCGCCCGGACGCGAAGGCCATGTGCCACGCCCACCCACCGCACGCGGTGGCCCTGACGATCGCCGGGATCGACATGCAGATGCCGATCATCCCCGAGATCATCGTCACGATCGGCGGCATTCCGACAGCGCCCTTCGGGGTGCCGGGCACCCCCGACCTGCCGGAGACGATCCGCGAGATCATCCGCTGCTCGGACACCTTGATCATGCAGAACCACGGGTCGGTGACCGTCGGTCCCAACCTGATGGACGCGTTCAAGAAGCTCGACATGCTCGAGCACACCGCCCGCATCCTCTGGATGGCCCACGTGGCCCGCGGCGGCCTGGAGCCCCTGCCCCAGGATGCCGTCGCCAAGCTCCTCGCGACGCGCACGGCGCTCGGTCAGAAGGGCCTCAACACCCTCGAGAACCGCTGCGGGATGTAGGCGGCGCAGCCCCCTACATCCCGGGTGGGAGCACGCTGCCGCACTCCCACCCGTACTCCGGTCTGTCCGGGCGACTTCCCGTCCGGATCCGCGAGGGCGAACGCGTCCTCGCCGAGCTCCAGGCCGGACTCGAACTCGTCGAAGGTCATCACCATCCGACCCGAGGCCGGGTTCGAGCTGCCAAGCAACGCTCCCTTCAGCTCCGAAAGGATTCCGCTGCCGCTCCCTTGCCAACGGCGCGGTGCATCCCTAGTGTCCGCCACCTGGCGCCCCGCGGCGCGACTGATCGATGCAACGCTCCTCGCGACTCCCGCTGATGAAGACCCAGATGCTGGGCATGTGGAAATACATGCTCTGCCCGGGACTCGGCGGGCGTACGCGGGTGTAGCTGATCGAAAGAGCTGACCTGAACGTGCGAGACCTGCCCGGCCCCGGGGCTCTTCTCTCACCACCTCCACGTTCACTTCCTACCCAAAGCCATGGGTCATGCTCTTCGAAACGACGTCCTTCCGTACCCAATGTGTCCACGCGGGCACCCCGCCCGACCCCACCACGGGGTCGATCCTGACGCCCATCCACCAGACCACGACCTTCGTTCAGGAAGCCGTCGGTAAGGACAGGGGCTTCACCTACTCCCGGGCCGCGAACCCGACCGTGGCCGCCCTCGAGGCGCGCCTCGCCGCCCTCGAGGATGCCCCCCATGCGGTCGCCACCCGCACGGGAATGGCCGCCGTGACCACCCTGGTCCTCGCCACCGTGAGCGCCGGTGAGCGCATCGTCTGCGGCCGCACCGTCTACGGCGGCACCGTGCGCTTCCTGCACGAATTAATCGCCCCGTTCGGGGTCCAGGTCGACTTCGTCGATGCCGGCGACAACGCCGCCCTGGCCGAGGCCCTGGTCGAGCCGGCACGCCTGGTGCTCGTCGAGTCCCCCGCCAACCCGACCCTCGAGCTGTGCGACCTGCGCCGCGGGGCCGAGCTGGCCCACG
This sequence comes from Planctomycetota bacterium, assembly GCA_027623615.1. GTDB lineage: Bacteria > Planctomycetota > UBA1135 > UBA1135 > JALWOP01. The sequence goes on from JAQBVH010000024.1 coordinate 6,977, forward strand.
CCGCCGGCGCCCTGTTCGCGGTCGACAACACCGTGCTCACGCCGGCCCTGCAGCGGCCCCTCGACCTCGGCGCGGACGTGTCGGTCCTGTCGACCACCAAGCTGATCGAGGGTCATGACGCGACCCTCGGCGGCGCCCTGGTCACCCGCGACGAGGACCTCGACAGGCGCTTGCGCCGGGTCGTCAAGACGATCGGCTGCAGCCAGGCGCCCTTCGACGCCTGGTTGACCCTGCGCGGGATCACCACCCTGCCCCTGCGCGCCAAGCAGCAGAGCGACAACGCGCGCACGGTCGCCAGGTTCCTCGAGGGCCACCCCGCCGTCGCGCGGGTCGCCCACCCCGACCTCGAGTCCTTCCCCCAGCGCACCCTGGCGGTCCAGCAACAGTCCGCGGGCGGCCCCCTGATCGCGTTCGAGCTTGAGGGCGGGCTCGGCGCGGGCACGGAGCTGATGAACCGGGTTCGACTCTGCAGCCTCGCAGAGAACCTCGGCGCTGCCGAAACGTTGATCACCCACCCCGCCTCGATGACCCACGCCGATGTCCCACCCGCGCAACGGGAGGCGGCGGGAATCACCAACGGGCTGGTACGACTGTCCGTCGGACTGGAAGATCCCCAGGACGTGATCCGCGACCTGCGTGAAGCCCTGACCGTGGCCGAAGCCGCCCTGACCTCGAGCGGAGAGGTGACCCGATGAAGAGCTCCCCCCTGGTGGTCCTCAAGCTCGGCGGCTCCGTGCTGCGCGACGAGGCGGACCTGGCCGCGGCCGTCCACGAGATCTACCGCCACCGGCGCCGCGGCGCCCGGGTGCTGGCGGTGGTCAGCGCCCTCTATGGCAAGACCGATCAGCTCGAGCAGCGCGCGAGCAAGCTCGTCAGCAAGCCGCGCCGGCAAACGGCGGACGCCGTCGCCAACCTGCTCGCCACCGGCGAGCGGGAGTCGGCCTCGCTCCTCGTGCTGGCCCTCGAGCGAGCCGGTGTCCCCGCGGCCCTGTTCGATCCGGCGGTAGTCGGTCCCGACGGGCGCGGTGAGGTGCTCGACGCGACCCCGGTCGACCTCGACACCACGGCGATCGCAGCCGGCCTGGCCAAGCACGGCGTCGGCGTGCTGCCCGGCTTCGTCGGGCGGCTCGCGAACGGCGGCCTGTGCCTCTTCGGCCGCGGCGGCACGGACCTGACCGCGCTGTTCGTCGCCGAACGCCTCGGCGCGAGCAAGGTGCGTCTGGTCAAGGACGTGGCCGGGCTCTACGAGCACGACCCCTCCTTGCCGGGGCCGCCTCCGCGTCGGTTCGTCAGCCTGTCCTGGGACGATGCTCTGCACCTCGGCGGGGAGATCCTGCAGGACAAGGCCCTGCGCTACGCCCGGGATGCGCACCTGGCCTTCGAGGTCGGTGGCCTGGCCGGAGAGGACGCGACCAAGGTCGGCGACGAGCCGATGATCGCGCTCCCGCCCCCGGCCCGCCCGGCACCGCTGCGGGTGGCGCTGATCGGCCTCGGGTCGGTCGGCGGCGGCGTCTATCGCGAGCTCGCGGCGGACCCCGAGCACTTCGACGTGGTCTCGATCCTCGTACGCGATGGTCTCAAGGAGCGCGAGGAGGGCGCGCTCACGGGTCTGGTGACCACCGACCCCGAGCGTCTCTTCGTCAGCGAGTTCGACGTGCTCGTCGAGCTGGCCGGCGGCGTCGAACCCGCCGGACACTGGGTCCACCGCGCGCTCTCGATGGGTCGTCACGTGGTGACGGCGAACAAGGCCCTGCTCGCGGAGCGCGGCGTCGAGCTCGCGACCCTCGCCGAGCGCGGGAGGGTCACCCTGGCCGGCTCCGCCAGCGTCGGCGGATCGATACCGGCCCTCGAGGCGGCCCATCGCCTGGGCCAGCGCGGCGACCTCATCGGCTTCGAGGGCGTGCTCGGCGGCACGGCCAACTACGTGCTCGACCGGATGGCCGAGGGCATCTCCCTGCCTGACGCTGCAAGGCGTGCGCGGGAGGCAGGGTTGGCCGAGGCCGACCCGCGCCTGGACCTGGACGGCACGGACGCGGCGCAGAAGCTGACCCTGTTGGCTCGAGCAGCCTTCGGCAGCGACAGCCCGGTGCGCTGGCTGCACCGCTCCGGCGTCGGGGACACCACCGTGGCAGAAGCGACCCGCGCGCGGCGCGCCGGTCGTGCCTTGCGCCTGGTCGCCTCCTGCCAGCGCACGGACGCGGGGCTCGTCGCGAGCCTGCGGCGGCGGGAGCTCCCCGCCGAGCATCCCCTCTTCGACGTGGTCGACGAGGAGAACGCCGTCGTGTTCGAGCTCGGCCGCGGCGAGTCGATCGCCCTCCGCGGGCGCGGCGCGGGCCGCTGGCCCACGGTCGAGTCGGTGATGGCCGACCTGTTCACCCTGGCCCGCGCGCATCGGCGTGGGGTCCCCGGGCAGCGCCCCTCGCAGGTCCGCGGCGAAGTCGGAGGCCAGCGATGAGACCCGCCACACGCTTGATCCGCGGCACGCGCTGCGGGCACGACCCGTACCGGGCCACCGCGCCGCCGCTCTACCAGACCGCGACCTTCGCGCAGGCGACGGCCACGGGCTTCGATGCCTACGACTACAGCCGCACGGACAACCCGACGCGGCGGCTGGTCGAGGACGAGCTCGCCAGCCTGGAGGGCGGACACGGCGCGTTGGCCTACTCCAGCGGCATGGCGGCGGTCGCCGCCGCGCTGCGGCTCGCGCCAACGGGCGCTCGCGTCCTCGTCGCGCAGGACCTCTACGGCGGTACGGAGCGGCTCCTCGACCGGCTCGACCTCGAGGTCGCGCGCATCGACACGACCGATCCCGCCAGCTGGACCGACGCGGTGTTCGAGGGCGCGCACCTCTGCTACCTCGAGACCCCCAGCAACCCGTTGCTGGAGACCACGGACCTGCGGGCCCTCGCCCGCTGGACGCGGCGCCACGGAGTCGTGCTCGTCGTCGACAACACGATGCTGTCGCCCTGGCTCCAGCGGCCCCTCGAGCTGGGTGCAGACCTGGTCGTCCAGTCGTGCACGAAGCATCTGGCCGGGCACGGGGACCTGACGGCGGGCGCGTTGATCGCCAAGGAGCGGGCCCTCTACGAGCCGCTGGCGTTCCAGCGCAATGCGGAGGGCACGGCGCTCGCACCGTTCGACGCGTGGCTGCTCTCGCGAGGTTTGAAGACCCTCGGAGTACGCCTCGAGCGGGCCCAAGACACGGCGCGGCAGCTGGTCAAGTTCCTCCGGGGCCATCCCGCGGTGACCCGGGTGCGTGACGTGGGCATGGGCAGCGTGTTGGCCTTCGAGACCGGCGACGTGGCGCGCTCACAACAGGTGGTCGAGGGCACCGAGCTCTTCTCGATCGCGGTCAGCTTTGGCGGCGTGGCCTCCTCGATCAGCCTGCCCTGCGTGATGAGCCACGCGAGCGTGCCAGCGGCACGTCGCAGCGCGGTGCAGCTGCCGCCCGACCTGGTGCGCATCGCCGTTGGACTCGAGGACCCCGGTGACCTGATCGCAGACCTCGACCGGGCCCTGTCCGCACCGCGTGGGCAGCCTCGACCAGCGACGGCATCGGCTTGACCTCAGCCCCAGGGGACCCAACGGGGTCCTTTGGGCGCCTGGCTCACCAGGGCGGCTGCGGGTCGATGGGACACACGAAGTCGCTCGGCTTGACGGTCAGGAGCGAGCAGTCGACCTGGTCGAGCAGCCGCTCCGCCGTGTTGCCGACCAGCATGCCCGGTAGCCCGCCGCGGGAGACCGTGCCCATGACGAGCAGGTCCGGGTGCAGGTGCTCGACCGCCTCGCCGATCATCTTGTGGGGCGAGCGTCGCGCGACGTGCACCACCGACTCGCCGTCGAAGACGCTGCGGCTGAGCACGTCGTCGATGTGGCTGGAGGCGGCGCTCTTGATGGCCTCGAGGCGCAGGGCGTAGTCCTCCTCGCTGAGCAGCGACGCCTCCAGCTGCAGCTCCATCGAGATCTGGAACGCGTGCACGACCTGCAGCTCGCAGTGATGCTGCTCTGCGATGAAGGCGGCCATCGTCACGGCCCGGTCCCCGACCGCGGTCAGGTCCGTGGCCGCCATGACGAGCTTCTGCGCCAGGTCGTGGTCGGGCTTGACCACCCACACCGGCACCGGGCACTTGCGCAGGAGCTTGACGGCCTGGCTGCCGAGGCGCCGACCCTCGGCCAGGTCCTGATCGCGCTTGCCGACGATGACGAGGTCGCCGTACCCCGCCAGGGCAGCTTGGGCCAGCGCCTGCCAGGGGCGCTGACCGACCTTGTGCAGGCTGGTCGGGATGCCCTCCGCTTCGAGCCTGAGGACCACGCCCTCGAGCAGTTCGTGGTCCTCGGCTCGCCAGGGGCGCCGCTCGTAGCTCGACGAGACGAGGACCAGCCGCCCCGACAGCTCCTTCGCCAACCAGCGCGCCTGGTTGAGCGCGGCCTGGCTGCCCAGCCCGAGGTTCGCCTTCTTCGGGTCGAGGGCGAGGCCCACGAGGATCTGGCGTAGGGTTCGCATCAACGGCTAGACGGTGCGTGGGCTGGCGGATTGGGCGGCCTCGATCTCGGCGCGCCGATCCTGGTAGCCGTCACGGCCCATCAGCGCGTAGGCAGCCACCTTACCCGCTTCGACGCCGGGCTGATCGAAGGCGTCGACCCCGTAGAGCTCGCCCATGACCGCGACCGCCATCTCCATCAGGTAGAGGTACTGGCCCACGGAGTGGGCGCTGACGGCCGGGAAGCGAATGGTCAGGTTCGGGCGGCGAGCATCGGTCAAGGCAACGCGGGTGCCCTCGCGTTCGGCGTCGAAGAGCTCGTTGAGGGTTCGACCGCCCAGATAGCTCAGGGACTCGAGGCCCCCGTCGCCGGGCGGGATCTCGATCACGTGGTCGGGCTGGTCGACCGCCAGCAGGGTGAACCACTTGTCGAAGGGGCCCTCGGCATAGAGCTGCACCTGGCTGTGCTGGTCGGTCACGCCCACCGCGCGCACCGGGGTCGGACCGACGTGCACCACGCTGCCGTCGGTCGCGTGCTTCTTGCCGATCGACTCCGCGAGCAGCTGCGCGTACCAGTCCGCGAGATCCGCGAGGCGCTGGGAGTAGCTGAACGTGACCGCGATGTTCTTGCCCTTCTTGGCCTGCATCGCCCACTGGATCGCCGCGTAGAGCTGAGCGGGGTTCTCGAACAGCTCCCCGGCGCGGCAGCGCTCGTCCATCTTGGCGGCGCCCGCCACCAGCCCCATGACGTCGATCTCCATCAGCGCGGAGGAGACCAGGCCCACCGGCGAGAGGACGCTGAAGCGGCCGCCGACGCCCTGGGGCACGACGAAGGAGGCGTAGCCCTCGTCCTCGACCACCGGCCGCAGGTTCCCGGCGGCCGCGTCGGTCGTGATGACCAGGTTGTCCTTGTGCCCCTCGCGCCCCAGGGCCTCGATCAGCTGCTTGCGGACGATGAGGAACTGGCTCATCGTCTCCGCGGTCGAGCCCGACTTCGAGATCACGTTGAACAGGCAACGGCTCGGGGCGAACTGGGAGAGGAACTCCCCGATCAGGTCCGGATCGACGTTGTCGAGCACGAACAGGCGCGGCACGCCGCTGGGCGGCTGGATGTCGTGGTAGGGGCTGTTGAGGGCCGTGTGCAGGGCCCGGTTGCCAAGGGCCGAGCCGCCGATGCCGAGGACCACCACGTTGTCGAAGCGGCCGCGCACGCTGGCGGCGTAGTCGAGCACCTCGCGCTGGACCTGGTCCTGGTAGGGCAAGTCCATCCAGCGCAGGTCTTGCTTGCGCCGGGCCTGGACAGCGTCCAGCGCGCTGCGGGTCGCGTCTCCAAGCGCCCCCAGTTCGGCGTCGGTGATCCCGTGCTCGGCGCCAATGGCGTCGGCGAGGATGTTGGTGTAGTCGAGTGTGATGCGATCCATGGCAGCCTCCGGCAGGCGGCCAGGGTAGGG
>JAQBVH010000025.1 GCA_027623615.1 Planctomycetota bacterium
CGGGCCCTCAGCGAGGATCAGGTCGCACCGGCGAGCCGTGAGCTGGCGGCGCTGGCGTTCGCGGACAATGAGGAGCGCCGGAGCTACCGGCGCTCCAAGCTGCGGAACCAAGCCAGCGCCCGGGACTCCTCGGGCAAGCCTTGCGGGTATGGCGTGTTCGACGGGAACCCAGCTGCGTGCGAGTTCTGGAGCTGCGGCACGCTCGCGCTCGGGGATGGGGAGCTGATCGTCGTCCACAGCGACGGCGCCCAACCCCTGGTCGCGGTAGCGGGCTTCCGCGCGATCCTCCGGGAGTTCTGCCGCACGGGGGACGCGGTGGCCGCCCAGCTCGCGTGCGGGGCACTCGACGTGCCGTTCGACGACGACGTCTCGCTGGCCGTGCTGGGCCCCCTCGTCCGCCCACCGGCCCCGGGCTTCAGTCGAACAGATCGACCCGGTCCGCCACCACCGCCGGCGTGAGCGCGTCGTCTCGACACCAGTACACGTCGAGGTCGATGTCGCCGTCGAGGTCGACCAGGAGGCCCCAGGTCACGTCCGCCAGCGCATTGGCGGGTGCGGCGGGCATGCTCTCGGTCCCGTCCCCGGTCACGACGTAGTAGGCCGAGGCCGACTCGTCGATCAGCAGGTAGTCCGGGATGCCGTCCTCGTTGTGGTCCAGCGCGGCCAGCTGGGTGAACGTGCCCGCGGGACCGGTGATGCCGCGGCTGGTGAAGCTCATGCCGCCGTCGTTGCGGATGACCGAGAGGCCCAGGCTGGTCGCGAAGATCAGGTCCAGGTCACCGTCGTGGTCGTAGTCGACCGCCGTGCTCGCGCCGGTCGTTCCACCCGGCGTCAGGGTGATCGCCAGGCTGAGGTTGCCGGCGCCGTCGTTGCGCCAGATCTGCGTGTCGCTGCCGCGCCCGTAGATCAGGTCCAGGTCACCGTCGCGGTCCAGGTCCACGGAGGCGAGGGACTCGAGGCCGCTCGCGCTGGCCGTCTGGCCCGTCGCGCTGAACCAGCCGGCGCCATCGTTGGCCCACAGCTCCAGCTGCGACCCGTCGTCCTCGACCAGGTCGCCGTCGCCGTCGCCGTCGAGGTCGCCGACGTAGAACACCTCGCCCGGAAGCGCCTGGGCATGGGCGCTGAAGTTACCGAGCCCGTCGTTGACCCAGAGCACGTCCGGGAAGAGCGCCGTGGTCGACTGCAGGTAGTCGAGGTCGCCATCGCGGTCGGCGTCGAACAGCTGCCCGCCGTCGCCCATGAAGGCTCCGAAGGCCGAGAAGCTCGTCAGGCCGCCCGCCCCATCTCCGAGCAACACGTGCACGCCGCCCGTCGCGTCGTGCACGACCACGTCCGCCCTGCCGTCGCCGTTCACGTCGCCGTCGACCGCTCGAATGCTGCGGTAGGGGCCGTAGTCGACGCCCGTGTCCTCCCAGGCCGCGTTGGGCTGACCGCCCGCGAAGGAGGACAGGTACGTGCGGTGCGTGTGGGCGTCGTTGATCACGACGAGGTCCACGTCACCGTCACCGTCGAGGCTGACGCAGAGCACGTCCGTCGCGTTGTCCGGCTCGCCGCGCCGCGGGTCCGGGCTGAACTGGCCGGTGCCGTCGTTGATCCAGAAGCGTTCGGCATCGAGGTACTTGGCGGTCACCGCGTCCACGTCACCGTCGCCGTCCAGGTCTCCCAGACACACCGCGCGGTGGTCGTTGTTGCCCAGGTAGTCCCAGGTCGCGCCGAAGGTGCCGTCCCCGGCACCGAGGACGACCTCGTTCTGGCCCACCACCGCGAAGAAGACGTCGAGGGCCCCGTCGCCGTTCAGGTCGGCGAGCGCCAGGTCGCGCACATCCGTCAAGGTCACCGTGTCGCCGGCCGAGAAGCCGCCCGCGCCATCATTCAGCCAGACGCGCGAGTGGTCTCCGGCGTTCCCCGCCACCAGGTCGACGTCGCCGTCCTGATCCAGGTCGCCCGCGCAGAGCGCGACGGTCGAGGCAGCACCGAGCGCCAGACCGCTCGCGCTGAAGGTGCCGCTGCCATCGTTCCACCAAACCGTGTTGGCCTGGGAGTTCGTGTTCCCGAAGGCCGCATCCCAGTCACCATCCCGGTCCGCGTCGAAGAGCACGACCGCGCGGCTGGCCGCCGCCCCGAGGCGCTGGCCGGAGTCCGAGAGGTTGCCAGCCCCGTCGTTGATCCACACCTGGTTCGCGCCCTGGATGGCGAGCACGAGGTCGAGGTCGCCATCGCCGTCCAGGTCGGCGAGGGCCACGTCGCGGGTGTCGTCGGTTCCCAGAGCCTGGGCCAGCGTCCAGCCGCCCGCGCCATCACCGGCGAAGCGCTGGTTCGCGGTCGCATCGCTCGTCGCGACGACCAGGTCCTGGTCGCCGTCACCATCGAGGTCGCCGGTCACGCCGCGGGTCGTCGCCCCGCTGCCGCCGGCCAGGGCTGGGAGCGCCACGAAGCCGGGCGAGAGGTCCTTGGGTCCCGAGGCGGCCGCGTCGCGCCCCGTGAGGCTGTCTTCGATCGCGTTGGGAGCCATCGCGACCGAGATGTCGAGACCGCCGGGCCGCAGCGCGGAGATCGCCCCAGCGTCGAACGCGCCGCGCGTACGAAGGGTCGGGTTCGTACCCAGGGTGACGACGACCGAGTGCAGCTCGGGCCCTTGCGCCACCGTCGCGCCACCACCGAAGGTGTCGCCAACCACGGGCAGCTCGAGGTCGCCCGTTCCAGCGCTGTTGACGTCCATGTCCTTGTCGAACAGGAGGTACAGCTCGTCCCCCGCGTCGATGACCGCGTTCACGTTCACGTCCAGGTAGCTGATCGGGTCGACCAGCCGCAGGTTCGTGATCATGAAGTCCGCCAGGGAGACGCTCGGGGCGGAGGTGTTGCCCGCGCCGTCGGTCGCGATCACGCGCATGCGCATCTGCGTGCCGTCCGGTGCATAGCCCGTCGACCAGGAGTGCGCGCCCGTGTCGGCCAGGTCGCTCCCCACCTCGAGATCGAAGTTCGCGCCCCCATCGGTCGAGATCGACAGGTCGACCTCACTCGGGTTCGCGTCGTTCGTGATCCAGGTGATCGTGCGCATCAGGTCCCAGTCCTCTCCGCCGAGCGGGGAGGTGAGGCTGACGGTGGGTGCCGTGTTGTCGAGCTCGAAGTTCGCTGCGGAGAAGACCTCGTCGCTGCGGTTGCCGGCCTTGTCCGTCGCGATCAGGTTGATGCGATAGCTCGCCCCGTCGCTCTCGCTCGAGGTGTCCCAGGTGTACACGCCGTCGTCCTGGGCTGCGACGCCGACGGGGATGTCGTAGCTCGCGCCGCCGTTCGCCGAGACGACCAGGTCCACGTGGTCGGGGTTCGCGTCCGTCGTCGTCCACAGGATGTCGCGGCTGCCGCCCCACAGTTCGCCGCCGTCCGGCGTCGTGAGCACCGCCACCGGCGCGGTGTTGTCGAGGGTGAACTCCCCGCTGACCAGCACCTCGCCGGTCGCGATCTTGCGCACGCGCACCCGGTACTCCGCGCCGTCAGAGTGACCCGCGGTGTTCCAGGCGTAGGAGCCATCATCGGCCGTGGAGACCACGATCGACGCGCCATAGGACAGGCCGCCGTCGTCCGAGACCTCGATCGACACGTTCCCTCCGCTGGAGAACGTCGTCCACTGCACCACGCGACTGCCGGACCAGAAGGTGCCCGCGGCCGGTGCACTCACGCGCGGCGACCCGCCGCCCGCGCCACCTCCGCCTCCGCAGGCGGACAGAACAGAGCCGAGCAGGCACAGGCCAAGGGTGGAGAGCAGACGCATGGTGGACGTGGGGAGGGGGGAGCCGATGGGACAACCGACTCCTTCGTCGTCTCTCCCCGAGGCGCTCCTGAACGCTGTCTCGAATCGAGTCACCTCGGAACGCGTGGTCGGCCCGTGCGGACCCACCCACCCGGGAGACCGGGGCGCCCTCCAGCCGGTCGCGGGAGACTCCACGAAAAAGGCCCCGCCGCAGCGGGGCCTCTCTTCTCTCCTCCTCAGGCGCTCCGGCTACTCGAACAGGATCGTGATCGCGTCCGTCAGGTTCGAGGTGTTGCCGTCCCGGAACCACAGCTGGAAGTTCCACGAGTCCCCCGGCTGCAGCAGGCCGCCGGGCGGGCTCGGGAGCTGCCCGGCGCCGCCCCCGGTCACCCCGCTCACCACATCGGTGACGATCATCCCGCCCGGACCGGCGCTGCCCACGTCGGCCACGTACCGACCCGGCGCCGGCGTCGAGCCGCCGAGGCACAGCCGCCCGCCGCTACCCGGCGGCTGGATCACGCCGTTGCCGTTGCCGATCAACAGGTACCCGAACACGTTCGGCGGTAGCTGGGTCGCGATCAGGTTCACGCTGCCACCGAGGTCACAGCCGTCCGCGTCGATCAGCGCCGAGAACCCCGAGCTGTTGAACAGGGCCGGCGAGCAGTACCGGTTCTGGGGGCAGCCCCCGTAGCGGAAGGTGTAGACCGCGCCAGCCTGCGGGCTGCCCGCATCGTTCCCCGGCGCGCCCGCGTGGGCGCCCCAGACGTTCGCTGCGACCGCGCTGGCGTAGAGGTCGGCGTTGACCAGGTCGCTCGGTTGGATCACGTCGATCATGCGCCCGTCGTTCGAATCGAACACGTAGGCCGTGCCGATCCCGAACGTGTCTTGATGGCCCACCACGACCCGCGTACCGGACACGGCGATGCCATGGCCGAAGCCGGTCGAGGGTCCGGGCGGCGCCAGCTCGAGCTTCGGAGTCCCGCCGAGGTCGAACACGTACACGCGCTCGTTCCCGGGCGACTGCACGACGATGTGCGGGATGTCCACGGCCACGCTCGTCCCGAAGCCCCCCAGACAGCCGCAGGGTGAGGCGATCATGCCCGCTTCGAAGTTGACGGTCAGGTCGAGCAGGTGGACCCGCCCCTCCAGCGATCCGAAGTACCCCGGCTCGCCGATGACCGCGATGTTGCCGTCCAGCGCGACATCGAGGCCATAGTGTGCGTTCGCAACCGGCGGGTCCGCCTTGCGCTTGAACAGGAAGGCGCCGCTCTGGGTGTCGTAGACGTAGACCGCACCGCTGTTCAGCGCGCCCTCATCGTCGTCCGGCGCCGCGACGAGCACGTACGAATCGCTGATGCCCACGCTGCTGCCAAACCCATCATCGGCGGCAGGGACCGGAGCTTGCAGCTCGTGCACTTGGGCCCCCGAAGCCGCGTCGAACACGTAGACCGAGCGCGTGTTGGTCGAGGTGTCGTGCATACCCGCCGCGATCCAATTCAGGTGCACGTCCACGGACCCGCCCAGGTGGTCGCCCGGGCTGGCATTTGTGGCCACGAGCTTGGCGTGGTGCACTCCGCCGGGCTGCGTTGTGACGTAGACGGCGCCCGCATCGGCGCCCTGGTCGTCGTCCCAGGGAGCTCCGGTCACCAGCCAGGGGTTGTTGGCGGCAACGGCGATGCCGAAGTGGTCACCACTGCCCAGACCCGGGGGCTGGAACTTCGCGTGCTGGTCGTATTGGGCGAGGGCCGGGAGGGCGCAGCAGAGCAGCGCGAGGGAGGTGCGTACGAGCATGTCCTCCACGATAGGGTCGCGCCGCCGCAGGTGTTTCACTCCGCGCCAGTGATGCGCAGAGCCCGGTGCTGCATCGCGAAGATCAGGGCAAAGGTCGCGATCGCCGACAGCCGCGGGGCCGCGCCGTAGTCCTGCGCCGTGTTGTCCCGGTTGGGCTGGTAGTAGAAGTGCCCCTCCGGGGTGCGGCTGAGGGCGAAGTACCAGCGGTTCTCGTCCAACAGATTGCGCAGGTGCTGCTCCTCGAGGCCAGCTCCGAGGGTCGCCCACGCAACGCCGATCAACGGGCAGGCGTGGGTGTCCGGATAGGTGTCGGGGTGCGTGCCGATGCAGGCGGCGTTGCGGAGCGCGACCTTCCGATACGCCTCCGGCTCGAGCGGGCTCGTGGCATGGGCCAGGGCCGAGATGCCGGTGCGTCCCATGTCCGCGTAGCCCGCGCCTCCGTTGCCGTCCTTGTACCAGACGTAGCCTTGGCTGTTCGTGCCCTTGGCGAGGAACGCCGCGGCGCGGCCGTGCACGTCCTCGTCGATCTCGACGCCGCACTCGGCGATCAACCCGAGGGCGAGCATCGCCTGGCCGGTGATCATGCAAATCGGCCCGTAGCCGTTCTGGCCGTCCTGACGCCAGGGCGCGTGACCCCAACCGCCACGCGGTGATTCCGCGTCCGCGAGCCAGTTGGCGATGTCATCGAGCTCCTGCAGGACCCAGCGCTCCCTGGTCTTGAGGTGGTACTCGGCGAGCGCCACGCCGTAGAGCGTCTGGCGCCAGCACGAGTGGCCGTTCCAGTCGACCTCGCGCTGCGTGAGCTTGGCCATGGCCTTCGCCGCCTTCTCCGCCGCGCGCTGATGATCGCGCTTCTCGCTCGAGAGCAGGGCCAGCATGGCGAAGGCGTTGATGTGCGGGCGTCCGTGCCACAGCCCGTTGTCCTGCTGTCGCTCGAGCAGCTCGGCGTAGAGCTGCGCGAGCACCGCCTTGCTCTTGTCGCACTCGAACGGGAAGCCCTCCGCGTAGCTGCCAATCTTCGCCGGCAGCTTGAGGGTCACCTCGCGCTGCTCACCGTCCCGTTCGACGAGCAACTCGAGCTTGCCGTCGCCCGCGAGCGCCTTCTCGATCGCATCGCCGCAGAACTGGATCGGCCCGAAGTACCCGAACACCTCCATGCCGTAGCCGAAGCGATGGCTGTTCTCCCAGCGCTCCCCGAACGAGCCGACGATCCGGTCACCCACCAGCAGCTGCTTGTGCGCCGGTGTGCGGTCGAACACGTGGGTCACCTGCAGGGCACGCGGGTCGTCCTTGGTGATCTTGGCCCGCGCGCCGGTGATGCCGAGGTTCAGGAACCACCCGGGCACGGCCGCATCCGGACCGACCTTGGTCGTGACGGTCCAGGCCGACTCGATGTCGGCCGCGGCGGGTGTCCCGAGGAGCAGCAGGGTGATGAGGAGAGAGCGCACGACCCTTCCGTACCCCCACCCGCGGATCGAGTCGACAAGCGACCCGCAGTTCGTCACCAAGTCGCCCGAGGTCCCTAGCATGAGGACCATGTTCGTCCTCCTCCTCCATCTGCTCGCCCTGCAAGACGCCCGACCCGCCGTGCAGGACGAGCCGCAGCTCACCGAGGAGTTCCGCCTCGAGGTCGAAGGCGCCGAGCCGATCCGTGGCCTCCTGCGCCGACGCTCCAAGCAGCTGGCTGAGGAACCGGACGACGTGGCCACCGTGATCCTGGTCCCGGGCGCCGGCGACCTGCACGTGGCCCTCGACGCCCTGGTCAATCCGCTGCACACGCGGCTGATGCACGTCGTCCAGGTCGACGCGACGCGCGAGAGCCTCGCGCCGGTGCTCGCGTGGATGGCCGAGCGGGACCTCGACCTGAGTCGCGTCGCCCTGGTCGGCTTCGGCGAGGGTTGCGATGCGGTGATCGCGACGCGCGCGGCTGCGCCGGACCTGGTGCGCGCTGCGATGCTCTTCTCACCGAGGGCGACCGCCCTGCGCGCGGAGGAGTGGATCGAGACGCCGCTCTACCTCTACGACACCCAGCGCTACCGGATCGTGCTCGAGGATCTGATCGAGACCCTCATGCCCCACCACCGGCTGGCCACGCGCTTCGCCGAGGGCGACCTGCGCTCGAGCGCCTTCCTCGAGGAGCACGGCCACCCCGCGCTGATCGCAAACTGGCTGCGCGACCTGCTCGTGAGCGGCGCACCCGTCGTCGTGCCGTGCTACGCGGCGGACGACGAGCGCACCAAGCAGCCGGGCTTCTTCGCCTCGACGCGACGTGTCTGGCGCGAGCGCGAGGGTGTGCGCTACCAGCTGATGACCTTCGCGATCGGTGAGCTGTGGACCCTCGGCGCGATGATCCAGGGCGACTTCGCCGGCGAGATCGAGCTCGAGGTCGACGGCCACGTGCACGGCGTCGCCCTCGACACGGGTGAGCTCCCCACGGAGCCGCTCCCGGTCCTGCGCAACGGCGAGGCCTCGCAGCTCACCGCGCAGGCCCTGAGCTTCCGCGGCTGGACCTGGGTCACCCTCGAGTTCAAGAAGCCCTACCCGAACACCCGCTTCGAGCTGCGCTTTCTCCCCAGCGAGCAGCGCGCCATCACCCTTCCGGGCGACGGCGCGCAGTTCTGGGTGCAGCTGGTCAACCGCTAGCTGGGGCAGCGGCGCTAGCGACCGAGCAGCCCCGCGGCACGCTCGGGCTCGCCGGGCGCGTAGCGCTGGATCAACCGCCCCGCTTCCCTGTTGAGGGCTTCCCGGTCGACGAGATCGAGCGGCGCGCCGCCGAGGGCGAGGGCCCGGTCGATGCGCGCACGCGCGAAGGCTGTCGCGGTGGTCGCCGCCAGCTCGCTTGCGAGGTGGAGCGCGTCAACCTCCTCGGGCAACGCGGGGCTGCCCAGGAACATCGGCTCGAGCGCCAGGTCGCGGACGGGCCAGCCCTCGCCATCCGCCTCGGAAGGCACGATGATGACCAGCGCCCCGTCGAAGTGACCGGAGTTCACGCGCTCGGCCGTCTGCAGGCCGATCTGCAGGACCGGCTCGGCCGACTGGCGCGGGATGAAGAGCTGCGGGTCGACCGACAGCACGACCAGGTGCCCGGTGGTGACCATAGGACGCTCGAGGCGCCACCAGTGCTTGAAGGGTTGCGCCACCCGGAAGGGGCGCGCATACAGCACGTCCCACACCGCGGTGGGGTCGGCGCTCGCGGGGATCGTCGCGTCGTTCTCGAGGGGATCCTGACGGGCGGGCGGCACGGCGATCACGGCCGCCGCGAGGGCGAGGCCAGCCAGGGCCCCAGTCAGCTTGGTGCGGTTCATCATCGTGCTACTCCTTCGCGTGCAGGGTCAGGCTGTCGAAACCGAGGCGGCCCACCTCGGAGCCCGGGATGCCGAAGTCGAAGCGCACGGATTGGATGCGCGCCAGGTTGAGGTTCGAACCGTCCGCGAGGAAGTCGTCGACCCGGATCCGGATCGTCTCGAACTCGTTCGCCCAGCCCGGCGTCGTGCCGATCTGCACGCGCTGGTAAGGGTCCGCGATGCCGCCGCCATAGGCGCCGATGTCGATCGTGCTCGAGCCGCCGTCAAGGTCGGTCAGGGTCACGAGGAAGGTCAGCTCACTGACGACAGCCTGGGTGTTGGGGTGCCGCGTGCCCTGGCAGGCCATGAAGCTCAGGACCTCGTCGTCGCTCCAGTTGCGCTCGTCGGGGTGGATGTTGAACTCGAGGTAGGCGGGCTGGTCCCAGCTGAAGACGAGGCCATGCGGGTCGTCCGTATCGAAGCCCGCCCGGGTCATCCCGTTGAACGGGTCGCTCGGGTTCCACTCCAGGCTCGTGTTCGCGTCCTGGAGTCGCCCCTCTGCGACGTCGGTGACCGTGTAGGTCACGGGTCGACCGGAGCTCGAAGTGTCGAGCGCCGGGTTCAGCTCGAAGTTGTCGATCACGAAGCGCTGCGAGCCGGTCTCGTGATACTCCATGTTCGTCACGATGCAGCCGTCGTTGTTGTCCGGCGCGCCGGTCGGCTGGAACGTCTGGTACTGGCGCCAGAGAAAGTCCTTCGAGGCCGGATCGCCGAACACGTAGTAGTTCGCGAGCGGCAACAGGTAGCCGAACATCAGCGGGTGGTTGCGCACCGGTCCGACCTTGCAGGGTCCGTTCGCGACCCAGCTGCCGCCGCCGTTGTGGAAGACCCCGTGGCCGGCGCCCTGCACCGTGATCGAGGACTTGTTGCCGTTGGCGCGCTCCAGGAGGGAGTAGAGCTGGCTCCCCGAGTTCGGCGCTCCCCAGACGTCGGCGTCGGCGCTGCCGACCCATAGGTGGTAGTTGACCTGGTGCGGGTGGGTCTTGTTCTTCTTGAAGAACACCGTCGGGCAGATGCTCGAGACGAACTTGATGTCGTCGATCGTGTAGTTCTGCGGGATGAAGTCCGCGTCGAAGAGGCGGTCGTAGGCGCGGGCTACGCCCTCGCCACCGCGGCTGTGGCCGATCCACATGATGTTGTGGCCGTCCACGTGACCTTCGAGCACCCCGCCTGCGATCGTGTCCAGGTTTCCGAGGAAGACGTCGGTGTTGTCGAGGGTCGTCTCCGACGCGGTCTCGATCCCAGGTCCGGTGTTGTTCTGGTGGCTCATCACGATCCAGCCGTAGCTGGCCATGTGATGACCGATGTGGTCGTACCACTGGAAGTTGTGACCGTTGCCGTGACTGACGACCATCAGCGGCAGCTCGCCCAGAGAGCCCACGATGGACGGGTAGAACACATTCTGGTTGCGCCAGTTCCCGCCGTCGTAGTTCACCTCGACGGTGGTGTAGGGTCCGGTTGCCGCGGTATCGCGCACGACGTAGACGCCCGCCTGGTCGGACAGGCCGTCGATCAAGTCACCGGCTCCGAGCTGGCCGTCCTGATCGACGTCGAACACGAGGTCGTAGCCGATGCCGATCTGAATGCCAGTCGTTCCGTTCAAGGTGCCGGCGTCGACCAGGGTCGTGTTCGCCGCGACACCGCCAGCCACGACCGTGATCGCCTGGGCGCCACCGCCGCGCACGTCGACCAGGCTCGGGTCGCTCTCCCAGGTGGCGGCGTCCTTGGCCGCGACGATGTAGAGGTCCCCCGTCGCGCCGACCAGCCACGGATAGCGCGTCGCGTCGAGGTTGACTGAGAGGTCGTCGCCCTGGATCAGCGAGCGCTCGACCTCGAAGTGCGGATAGGCGCCGATCGGTCGGCCGCCGAGCTGCGCCTCGACCGGACGCGTCGTGCCCGGCGCCTCGAAGGTGACCGTGAGCGCGTTCGAGAAGTTCGAGAAGTTCGAGCAGGGCCCGGCCGGGTCGCGATACCAGGCCTGGAAGCTGAAGGTCTCGCCCGCGTCGATCCACGCGACGCTGTTGAAGTCCTGGGACCCCGCGACGATCCCGCTCAAGCGCAGCTCGCCGCTGTCGTTCACCGCGCTGACGGGGAAGCGCCACAAGCCGGCCGCGCCAGCGCCGACGCACAGCAGACCGTCGGCGGTCAGCGTCGGCGCGGCCTGGTCGCCCATGAACACGAGTCCGAACTGATCGGGATCGATGCCTGAGACGGTCAGCACGAGGTCGTCGAACCAGACGTCCGCGCTGCCCTCGCCGTAGAGCAAGGCGCCGGTCGCCGTGTCACCGTCGAACCCGAAGTTGCCGCAGCCGGCGGCCGCGTCGTCGTTGCCACAGGGACAGCTGTTGCCGAAGCAGTAGGGCGTACCAATTTGAGCCGCGGCGGCCTGCGCGAGCAGGAGCCCGGTCCCGAAGGAGAGGATCCGATTCATGGGATGCGAAGCGAGCGAGGAGGGCCGTCTCCAGTGGACCCCGAAAGCGTGGAGTCAGCCAGTGCGAGCCGTGTTCAATCTCGCTGGCGGACACACTCCTCAGGGCGCGCAGGCGACGGACAAGGCGTCCGCGAGCACCTGATAATCCTCGCGCGCGTTGTAGAGCTGTGCGGAGATGCGCAGGAGGCGCGCGGGCGGCGCGGGCCAGGGGTGGATCGGCACCTCAATCCGGTGCTCGCGCTCTAGGCGCGACTGCAGCGGTTCCACGTCGAAGGCCCCCATCGGACCAGCCGACGCCCCTGGCGGCAGCGGCACGGAAGCGATCGAGCCGATCATGTCGTCCGGCGCCGGCGCCTCGATCCCGAGCGCGTCGCACAAGAGCGCGCGACCTGCGAGGGCGAGGTCGTGGTTGTGCTTGCGCAGCGCGGCCCAGCCGCCGGGCAGCAGCTCCTCGAAGAAGCGGATCGCGTCCGGGACGCAGAGCACCGCGGTCGGGTCGCCCGTTCCGCACCAGTCGAACTCGGTCAGGTAGCGCGAGCGCCCCGGCTGCGGCGTGTTCGCGCCGTGACTGATCACCGCTGGGCGCACGCTGCCCTGGAGCTCGCGACGCACCCAGAGCAGCGCCGAGCCCTTGGGCGTGCACATCCACTTGTGGCAGTTGCCGGTGTAGTAGGCGGCGCCGAGGGCGTTCAGGTCGAGGTCGAGCATGCCTGGCGCGTGGGCGCCATCGATCAAGCTCTCGACCCCACGCTCGCGGAGGACGGGCACGATCTCGGCCAGCGGCAGCACGAGCGCGGTCGGGCTCGTGATGTGATCGAGCAGCGCGAGGCGCGTGCGCGGGGTCACCGCGGCGAGGACGCGCTCGGTCGCCTCACCGGAGTCCTTGATCGGGAAGGGCAGGTCGACGACGACCACCTTGGCGCCCGCGCGCTCCGCCACGTAGCGCGCGGCGTTGCTGCAGGCGTTGTAGCCCTGGTTGGTGACGAGCAGCTCGTCCCCGGGCGCGAGCTCCATCGAGCGCAGCACCGAGTTCACGCCGGTGGTGGCGTTCTGGACGAAGACGAGGTCCTGTGCGTCCGCGTGGACGAAGCGCGCCAGGGCCCCGCGTGACACGTCCAGCCGCTCCCCGATCTCGCGCGCCATGAAGCGCACCGGCTGGCCCTCGAGCTCCGCCCGGTAGCGGGACTGAGCCTCTAGGACGGCGGTCGGGCAGGCTCCGAAGGAGCCGTGATTGAGGAAGCGGACGCCGGGCTCGAGGCCCCAATGGCTGGCGTGTTGCGAGGGCATGAGCGGCGATTCTAGGGATCTGCGCCATAGGTGCGGACTCCGGGCTGTCACACCGTCCGGTGTGGCGCCAGAAACGCCCACGCCTCCGAAAGGAGGCGTGGGCGGCCCAACGGGGTCGCCTGGGGCGCAGCGTCCCCCCCTCGGTGTGTTGGCACGCTCCCGGCCCCCAAAATCCCGCCTTGCTGCAAGGA
>JAQBVH010000026.1 GCA_027623615.1 Planctomycetota bacterium
ACAGGCTCGGGTAGAGATCGAGGCCAATCTGCAGCGCGTCGCTCGTACCCGGCTCGACCCTGGCCGGCCAGCGCACGATCCAGGGCTCGCGGATGCCCCCCTCGAACAGCTGCCCCTTGGAGCCGCGCAGGGGCGTCATCTTCGTGAACTTGCCGTGCCCGCCGTTGTCCGAGAGGAAGACCACGATCGTGTTCTCGGTCAGATCGTGTTCGTCGAGCGCACCGAGGACCTGCCCCACCGCTTGATCGAGGGCAGTCACCATCGCGGCATAGGCCACGTGATGCTCGCGTGGGTTCGCCTTCGCCGCGAAATGATCCTTCAGGTCCTTGCGCGGCTGGATCGGCGTGTGCACCGAGTAGAAGGGCAGGTACAGGAAAAAGGGCTCGGCTGCGTGCTCGCCGATGAAGGCCGCCGCCTCAGCGCCGAGCCGGTCGGTGAGGTACTCGCCCTCGGGCCCCTCGAGAAAGGGATTCTTGTAGGGGCCGTGATAGCCGCCCCTGGGCGAACCCGCGCTCCAGCCCCCGACGTTCACGTCGAAGCCCTGAGTGCTCGCGTCCTCGCCCAGGTGCCACTTGCCGAAGTGCCCCGTGACGTACCCCGCAGCGTCGAAGGCCTCGGCCAGGGTCACGACCTCGTCCGCGAGCTCGGTGGTGTTGGGGATCGGGATCAGGAGGCGGCTCTTCGACTTGCCGCGCTCGGAGGTGCCCACCGTGTAGACGCCCGTCCGTGGCGAGTACATGCCCGACATCAGCGCCGCCCGGGTCGGCGCACAGTTCGGTGCGTTCGCGTAGCCCCGGGTGCAGCGCAGGCCCTCGGCCGCCAATCCGTCGAGGTTCGGCGTCTCGTGGAACGGATGCCCGTAGCAGCCCAGGTCGGTGTACCCGAGGTCGTCCGCGAGCAGCAGCACCACGTTCGTGCGCTTCTGCGCCGCAGCGCAGGTGGCGAGGGCCAGCAGGGCAACCAGCTTCACGCGAACAGCTCCGTGACCACCCGCGGCCCTTCCTCGACCCCGATCAAGCGCGCGTCGAGGCCCTGGAACGGATAGCGGAACGTGTGCGGGTCGAGGCCGCACAGGTGCAGGATCGTCGCCTGCAGGTCGTGCACCGAGACCGGATCCCGGGCGATGTTGTAGCCCAGCTCGTCGGTCGCGCCGTGCACGTAGCCCTTCTTGAGCCCCGCGCCCGCCATCCAGACCGTGAAGCAATCCGGATGATGATCGCGGCCGAGATAGGTCGAGCCGTTGCGCTTCTCGTTCATCGAGGTGCGCCCGAACTCCCCGCCCCAGACCACCAGCGTCTCGTCCAGCAGCCCGCGCCGCGCGAGGTCCCGGATCAAGGCCGCGGCCGCCTGGTCGGTCTCCCTGCACTTCTTCGGGAAGGCCGTCATCAGGTCGTCGCCCGAGCCGGTCCCGTGGATGTCCCAGCCCCAGTCGAACAGCTGCACGAAGCGCACGCCGGACTCGACCAGCCGCCGCGCGAGCAGGCAGTTGTTCGCGAAGGAGGCCTGGCCGGGCTGCGCGCCGTACTCCTCGAGGAGGTGCTCGGGCTCCTCGGCGATGTCCATCACCTCGGGCACCGAGGTCTGCATGCGGTAGGCCAGCTCGTACTGCTCGATGCGCGCCAGGGTCTCCGGGTCTCGGTGCTGGGCGTGGGACTCCTCGTTGAGCGCCTTCAGGGCATCCAGCGTGCGCCGCCGCAGGGGGCGGCTCATGCCCTGGGGGTCGGAGACGTAGAGGATCGGATCGCCCGCGCCGCGCAAGCGCACGCCCTGGTACTCCGAGGGCAGGAAGCCCGAGCCCCACACGCTCTTGCCGCCGGTCGGATCGCTGCCGCCCGACACCATGACTACGAAACCCGGCAGGTTGCGGTTGGGCGAGCCGAGGCCCCAGGTGACCCAGGAGCCCATCGACGCGTAGCCGAAGTTCGCGTTGCCGGTGAACATCATCAGGTCCGCCGGCGCGTGGTTGAACTGGTCGGTGTGCATCGAGCGGATCACCGTCAGCTCGTCCGCCACCGAGCCGAGGTGCGGCAGCAGACTGCCCATCTCGAGGCCGTGGGACCCGCGCTGCACGACCGGGTGCGGCGAGCCGAGCAGGGTCGGGTGCCCCTTGATGAAGGCCAGGCGCCGGCCCTCGAGGAACGAGTCCGGGCACAGCTGCCCGTGGCGCTTCTGCAGCTCGGGCTTGGGGTCGAAGGTGTCGTGCTGGGGCGGCGCCCCCGACATCTGCAGGTAGATGACGTTCTTGGCCCGCGGCCGATGGGCGGGTCCGCCCTGGTCCGCGCCAACGAGCTCCGAGAGGGCCAGCGCCCCCAGCGACGCGCCCGTGCCGGACAGGAACGTGCGTCGCGTGATCGAGTTCGGATCGATGGGTCCCACGGTCACTCCCGGTTCAGGAACGCGTCGAGGTTGAGCAGCACGCCGGCGACCGAGGTCCAGGCGGCGGCGATGCGCGGGTCGGTGCCCTCGGGTAGGTCGCCCAGGGGTTTGGTGCTGAGGTCGAGCGCCTCCGACTCGGGGCGCTGGGCCAGCTCGGTCAGGGCGTCGACGTAGAGGGCGAGCAACACCTCGCGCTCCTCCGCGGTCGGCTCGCGCAAGAGGCACAGCTCGAAGCCCCGTGCGACCCGGCCGGCCGCCGTCTCGCCGCCCTCGGCCATCATGCGCCGCGCCAGGGCCTGGGCGGCCTCGACGTAGACGGGGTCGTTCAGGGTCACGAAGACCTGCAGGGGCGTGTTCGTTCGCTGGCGCCTCAGGGTGCAGGTCTCGCGACTCGGCGCGTCGAAGGCCTCCATCGAGGGGTAGGGCGCGGTGCGCCGCCAGAAGACGTACAGGCCGCGGCGGTAGCGATCCTCGCCCATGCTCGTCTGCCAGCTGCGCTGCCCGTTGAAGGCCGCCTGCCAGATGCCGTCGGGCTGGGGCGGGAAGACCGAGGGTCCGTACTGCTCGAGCGAGAGCAAGCCCGCCGCGGCCAGGGCCTGATCGCGCACCTGCTCGGCCTCGAGCTGCACCCGCGGCATGCGCGAGTAGAGGCGCCCGTGCGGGTCCCCCGCCAGGGACGCCGGCGTTGCGCGCGACGACTGCCGGTAGGCGTTCGAGGTCACGATCGTGCGCAGGAGCGCCTTCGTGTCCCAACCGGACTCCCGGTACTCGACCGCCAGCCAGTCGAGCAGCTCGGGGTGGGTCGGCGGGAGCCCCTGGCTGCCGAAGTCCTCCTGGGTCTCGACCAGGCCGCGACCGAAGAGGGTCATCCACCAGCGGTTGACGGCGCCCCGCGCCGTCAACGGGTTGGCCGGGGCGGTGATCCACCGGGACAGGCCGAGTCGATCGAGGGGGGCGCCCTCGGGCCAGGCATGCAGGGCCTTGGGCACGGTCGCGCTGACCTCGGCCTCGGGCTCGAGGAAGTTGCCCTTGTGC
Source organism: Planctomycetota bacterium (assembly GCA_027623615.1). Taxonomy (GTDB): domain Bacteria; phylum Planctomycetota; class UBA1135; order UBA1135; genus JALWOP01. The sequence goes on from JAQBVH010000026.1 coordinate 3,412, forward strand.
AGCACGTGGGTCGTGCGCCGGCGGTCGGCCGGCAGCTCCTCGAGGACGGGGGTGGTGACCACGTTCAGGTCCTCGACCGCCTTGGCCAGGCGCTCCGACTCCCCGCGCAGCAGAGCGCGGTCCGGATCGACCTGGCGGGCGTGATCCGCGAGCAGCGCTTGCTGCTCGTCCGTACAGGAGGGCAGGGCCGAGATCGCAGCGGCGACCGCCACCGGCAGGGCCCGTGCAGGGCCCCCGTACTCGCTCGCGCGCAGGCCGAAGGAGCCGAGCGTGTGAACCGTGCCGAAGTTCTGCGCGATGCTGAGCCGCAACGCCGTGGGCGCCGCCGTGGTGAACGGCTCGGCGAGGGCCAGGACCAGCCGATGCCCCTGCCCCTGAGCTCCTCCGATGGCCCACCCCGTGCCGTTCGCGTCCCCGTCGAGGGTCGCCGCGGCGGAGAAGTCCGTCTGCTCGAAGTCCGCGGTGGCTTCCGCGAGGAGCAGCTCTTGCGCCCACTCCGCGGTGTGCAGGGAGGTCTCGGTCGGCTCCGTCCTTCGCACTCGCGCGCTCCAGACCGTGCGCCGTTCGCCGTCGAGGACCCGTACGACGACCCCGTCGAGCCGGGTGTGCAGGTTGCCGTCGCTGCGGTTCCAGAACGCGATGCGCTCGATGGCCACGTCCGCCCCGAGGTCGACCTCCCACCAGGGGTCCGCCTCGGTACCCGTGTGGGTGACCGAGCCATCCGTGTAGACGCCGCTCGTGTTGCCGTCGACCGCCAGCTCGGCCGGGCCGTTGTAGCCGGTGCTCGACTGCGTGGCCGGCCTGGCCTGGGCCACGTTCACGCCGCCCGCGAGGACCTGCACCTCGGCCAGGCTGAGGATGCGGCCCGGTCCCGGCAGCTCGAAGCGCACCAGCCGGCCCGTGGGCGCGGGCCGGTTCGGGTCGGGCGCCCGCTCGAGGGTCAGGTCGGTGATCACGAAGTTGCCGTTGCCCGGGCTGCGGCCCGGGCCGTTGCCGGGCAGGTTCGGGTCCGGGTGGGCAGCGAGCTCGAGGCCGCGCCAGGTGCCCGTCGGCAGCTCGAAGGTGACCGTGTAGGTGTCGCGCTCCGCCGCTTCCCCGCCGGCGGTCACGATGTCGTCGACCACGCTGAGCTGCGCACCGGCGGCGGAGCTGGCGTCCGTCACCTTCAGGCGCTGCCAGCTCGCCTCACGTTCCCTGGCGCCCGCGATCCAGCGCGCCACAGCTTCCGCATCGAGGGGCTGGGCGAGCTGCGCCTCGATCCCGGCGCGCTCGTCCTCCAGCCGCTGGAGCTCGGTGAGCTGGTCGCGAGACGGCGTGCGCAGCCGCGGTCGGTCGTCGTTCTTGTCCGAGTCGACGGTCTGGTTGAAGAAGGCGAACAGGCCGTAGTACTCCTCGATCTCGATCGGGTCGTACTTGTGGGTGTGGCACTTGGCGCAGCCGTAGGTCAGCCCCATCCAGGCCTGCATCGTCGTGTCGGTGCGGTCCTTGACCGCCTCCACGCGCCACTCCTCGTCGTCGGTACCGCCCTCGGTGTTCGTCTTCGTGTTGCGGTGGAACGCGGTCGCGAGGCGCTGCTCGAGGGTCGCGTCGGGCAACAGATCACCGGCCAGCTGGTCGCGGGTGAACTCGTCGTAGGGCTGGTTGGAGTTGAACGCGTCGATGACCCAGTCGCGATAACGCCAGATCGTGCGCAGCGGGTCCGAGCCGAGGCCGGCCGAGTCCGCGTAGCGGGCCACGTCGAGCCAGACCCGCGCCCAGCGTTCGCCGTAGTGAGGACTGGCCAGCAGGCGGTCCACGTAGCGCTCGTAGGCATCGGGCGCGGGATCGGCCTCGAAGGCCTGGACCTCCTCGGGGGTCGGCGGCAGACCGATCAGGTCGAGCGAGACGCGCCGCGCCAGCTGCGCGCGGGTCGCCGGCTGCGACGGCGTCAGCCCCTCGGCGTCGAGTCGCGCCAGCAGGAACGCGTCGATCGGGTTGCGCACCCAGCCCGGGTCGCTCACCTCCGGCTGCGCGGGCCGCTCGGGGACCACGAAGGCCCAGTGCTCGGAGTAGGGCGCACCGTCCGCGATCCAGCGGCGCAGGAGCTCGACCTGATGGTCGGGCAGCCGCTCGGCCGCCTCCTGGGGAGGCATGCGCTCCCCCTCGTGGGCCGCGCTGATGCGCTCGAGCAGCAGGCTGCCGTCGGGATCGCCCGGCACGATGGCCGCGAGCGCGCCCTCGCGGGTATCGAGGCGTAGGCCTGCCTTGCGCCCCTGCGCGTCGGGGCCGTGGCACGCGAAGCAGCGCCGCGAGAGCAGGGGACGGACCTCGGTGGCGAAGTCGGGCGCCTCCTGGGCAGCGCTCGAGCTCACCAGGGATAGGACGGCCAGGGTGCGGATCACCAGTCGCATGTCGGCGACCATCCTACCCCTCGCCCGTCCGTGGACCTCGGACCGATCTTTCTCGCTGGTGGCCCGTTTCGCGACTCTTCCGGCCTACGGGGTGTAGACGACTCGATAGGCGTTCGAGAGGTTGCCCTTGGTCCCGCAGGGACTGGTGAGCACGTCCCGGTAGAAGGCCTGGTAGACGAGCGCCGCTCCCGGTTCGACGAGCGAGGCCGCGCCCGGGATCGAGCCCAGCGGCCCGACCAGCTCCGTGAAGCCGGCGGCGTCCGCCTGGAAGACCGGGCCGCGCAGCACGGTCCCGCCGATGCAGAGCAGACCGTCGTAGACCGGCGCGCCGAGACCGCCCGCGACGTCCGTCGTGCCCAGGGCGAAGAAGCCGAGCGTGTCCGCCGGGAGGTGGAACAGGCTCAGCCTGAGGTCGTCGGCGGCGATGCTGCTGGTACCCGTGCCGTTCAGGTCGCCGCCGCGCCCGGTGCCGTTCACGCAGCCGCGCGGCCCCGTGTCCTCGTTGCCGCAGGGGCAGGCCGCGCCGCTGCCGTCGCCGAAGCAGAGGCGCTCCCCCGGAGTGGGCACGAGATCGAACACATAGCCCACGCCCGGGTCGAACTGGTCGAGACTCCCGTACGCGCCGACCGCCAGCCGATCACCGTCGAGGTCGATGGCCGAGCCGAAGGCGTGACCCGGGTGGCTGTCGCTCGCGGTCAGGCTCTGCTCCAGGACCCAGGCGCCGGCTTGCCGCTCGAAGACGTGCACCTCGCCCTCGCCGAGGAAGCTGGAGGCCACGGCGCGGTCCCCCTCGATCACCACCCGGCGCGCGAAGCTGGGCTGGGGACTCGGAGGGTGGAGCTCCGCCGTGAAGGTCCACACCCCGCCGACGCGGTCGAAGACCAGGGCCGACGCGTCCGGCCCGGCCCACTCGCCCACCAGGACGCTGTCGCCGCTGACGTCGACGGCCCGGCCGAGCCAGTGGGAGCTCACCCCCGGTGGCGTGATCAGCTTGGCCGTCTCGCGCCAGCTGCCGCCGCTGCGCTCGAAGACGAACGCCGCGCCGAGCCCGGTCCCCTCGGCGTCGTTCGGCGCGCCGACCACGACGTGCTCGTCGTCGATGGCGACCGCGTGGCCGAAGTTGGGCGTGTTGCCGGTCGCGCTGATCGGCTGCAGCCGCGCCTCCTCCACCCAGTCGCCGTTGCCGTCGCGCACGAACACGTAGGCCGCGCCGAAGGCGCCGCCGACCCGTTCGCGCCCGCGATGATCGAGGTGCCGTCGAAGTCGAGCGACCAGCCGAAGCGGTGAATGTCACCCGCGTCGCTCGCGCACAGCTTCGCTGTCTGACTCCAGGTCGTGCCGCTGCGCTCGAAGACGTAGACCGCGCCCGAGGCGTTGGCGTGATCATCGTCCGCCCACGACCCGATGACGGCCGTGTCCCCCACCAGGGCGATCGGGGCGCCGTAGTGGTCGTTCACCTCCAGGTCGTCCGGCACGAGCAAGGCCTCCTCGCTGAACTCGTGACCGTCGACGCGGAACACGTAGACGGCGCCCTTGCCGTCGCCTCCGTAGGAGTCGAGTGAGGCCGGGTCGCCGACCAGGACCGTGTCACCGCAGACGGCCACGCTCTCGCCGTAGTCGTCCCGCGGGGCACCGGAGTGCGGCAGGCGCGTGCGCTCGACCCAGGCCTGGTCCTGGGCCGCGAACAGGGGCAGTGCGAGGAGCGCGAGCATGGGCTCCAGCCTACGCCGACCCCCGAATTCAGCCCCCAGCGACCTCGCGATACACGGCCAGGGTCTCGTCGACCATGCGATCCAGGCCGAAGACCTCGCGCACGCGCGCCCGGCCCGCCTGCGACATGCCCGCGCGCAGGTCTGCGTCACCCGCCATGCGCAGCATCCCGGCGGTCAGGGCGGGCACGTCGTCCGGAGGCACCAGCAGCCCGGTCTCGCCCTCGACGACGACCTCGGGGATGGCGGAGACGTTGGTCGAGAGGACCGGCATGCCGGTCGACATGGCCTCGAGGAAGACCAGCCCCAGCCCCTCCCAACGGGAGGCCATCGTGAACACGTCGCTCGCGGCCATCAGCGCCGGCACGTCACGGCGGATGCCCGCGAACACGCAGGTGCCGTCGGCGATCACGCCCTGGGCCTCGGCCACCGCGCGCGCCTCGGCCACCCCGTCATGGAAGGGATCGCCGCCCACGAGCAGGAGGCGCACGGGCGCCTGCTCACGGGCGCGGGCGAAGGCCTCGATCAGGATCTCGTGGGCCTTCTGGCGCGCGAAGCGGGCCACGCAGATGAAGACGACCTCGTCCTCGCCGAAGCCGAACTCTGCGCGCAGCCTGGCCTTGTCCTCGACCGAGGCCGCCGCCGCCTGCTCGAACGGGGTCCGATCGAGGCCGTAGTAGATGCGCGTCATCTTCGAGGGCTCGACGCGGCCGTGCTGCTGGATGAAGCGGCCCACGTGATCGGAGAGCACGATCGTGCGCGCGGGCAGGTTGCCGATGAAGCCGTGCACGCGGCTGACGAGGGGCCTGGTCAGCGCTTGCTCGTCGTTGTGCTTGCCGGCGATCAGCTTCTTGCGCGCGCCGAAGACCAGGGCCGTCAAGGCCGTGGCGAAGTCAGCCCGCAGGAGGTGACTGTGCACGAGGTCGCACCAGCGCAGGTGCTTGCGGAGCGCGAAGGGGAACCCCAAGCCCTTGCCGACGCAGCCGACCCAGCTCGCGCCGGCAGCTGCGAAGTCCTCGACGAGGGTGCCCTCGCCGAGCAGGTAGGCCACGCGCACCTCGTTCCCGCGGGCGACCTGTCCGCGCACCTGATGCAGGATGTGCATCTCGGCGCCGCCCACGTCCAGGGTGGTGATCACGTGCAGGATCTTCATGCCAGCGCTTCCTCGTACACCGCGGTGAGCCCCGCGACCATGCGCTCGATCGTGAAGCCGTGCAGGACCCGCGCGCGACCCGCCGCGCCCAGGTCGGCGCGCGCCTGCGGGGACAGCGACGCAAGGGACGAAAGCCCCTCGCGCAGCTCGGCCACGCCGATGCGCGGGGTGAGATGCCCGGTCTCCCCGTGCACGACCAGGTCGCGGGCGCCGTCGACCGGGTGGGCGAGGACCGGGATCCCGGCCGCCATGGCCTCCATGACCACGTAGGGCATGCCCTCCCAGCGCGAGGGCAGGACCAGCCAGTCGGCGGCCGCCATCAGCTCGGGGACGTCGCTGCGGGCGCCCGCGAAGGCCACCCGGTCGCGTAGGCCGAGCCGGTCGGTCTGCGCCTCGACCTCGCTGCGGTCGCCGGGACCGACGACGAGCAGCTGCACGTCCGGCACCTGGACCAGGGCCTCGAGGGCCAGGTCCTGGCCCTTGGCCGCGTAGACCAACCCGACGATCAAGGCGACGGGGCGCGCGGGGTCGAGCCCGAAGGCTGCCACGTCCGCGGGCCGCGCCTCGAGGAAGCGGCGCGGGTCGATCCCGTTGCACACGGTGCGCACCCTGCCCGGGGGCACGACCCCCGACCGCGCGAAGGTCTCGGCCTCGCTCGGGCTGACCGCGACGATGAAGTCACTGCGGCGCGCGTAGTGACGCTCGACCGCACGGTAGAGCCTGCGCTTCAGCGGGCTGAAGAGCGCCTCGAACAGGAACGCGAAGGTGTGCGGGGTGTAGATGCGCTTGCCGATGCCCGTGGACAGGGACGCGTAGCGGGCGAGCACCCCGCCCTTGCTCGAGTGGCCGTGGACCACGTCGGGCTGCCAGGCGCGCAGGATGGCCTTGAGCGCCTTGGCGTGCCTCCAGTCGAGCCCGGGGTTCACCTCGCGCACCATGTCGAGCCGCGTGACGGTCACGCCCTCGGCTGCGAGGGCGTCGAGGTCGGGCGGAAAGCCCGGGTCGCGCAACGTCGAGGCCACGAGATGCACCTCCAGGCCTGCGGCGCGCTGTCCGCGGGCCACATCGACCAGGTGACGGCGAGTGCCCCCGATGGTGCACTCCATGACGTGGAGAACGCGCACGGACGGGAGCCTAGTGGGCCGGGGCTCGCAACCTCAAGACGATTCGGCGCCGGTTAGTAGGCACCGGTGCCCTTGGCGACCGCGAAGCCGGTCAGGGCGATGATCACGAGGTCCAGGAGGAAGGACTGGTTCTCGATGTAGTAGAGGTCGTAGTCCAGGTTGTCGTGGATCGCGTTCTGGCGGGCGTAGCTGATCTGCCAGAGCCCGGTCACCCCCGGCTTGGCGCGCAGGCGCTCCCGATCCATGGGCCCGTAGGTGTCGACGATGAAGGGCATCTCGGGCCGGGGCCCGACCACGCTCATGTCGCCGCACAGCACGTTCCAGAAGTTGGGCAGCTCGTCCAGGCTGTAGCGCCGCAGGAAGCGCCCCACGCGGGTGACGCGCGGGTCCGTCTCCGAGTTCGGCGCCGGGGCGTCGCCGCAGTCGCGCACGTGCATCGTGCGGAACTTGATCATCTGGAAGGGCTTGCCGTCCTTACCGATCCGGACCTGCCTGAAGAAGATCGGGCCCTCCGACTCGCGCTTGATCAGGATCGCGCTGATCAGGAAGAACATCCCGCTCAGGACCAACACGCCGAGCGACACCACGATGTCGAGCATGCGCTTGGCGATCGCGTAGGAGAGGCTCTCCCGCCGCTCCGGCCGGGCGATCAAGGGGATCGAGTCCAGGTTCTCGATGCGCACCTTGTAGCTCATCAGGTGATAGAAGCGCGGCACGACGTGGTAGCTGACGCCCAGGCGTTCCAGCTCCCCCACGATCGACATGACCCGCTCCTCGGGCTCGTCCGGCATCGCGACGAAGACCTCGCTCACCTTGTGCACGCCGAGGATCGTCTCGAGCTCCTTGATCGAGCCGAGCACCCGACTGAGCTCGATCATCGTGCCCTCCTCCTCCTGGTCGTCGACGAAGCCGACGAAGTTCAGGCCGAGGGTCGGCACGAGCAGGAACTTGCGCTGCAGGCGCTGCCCCGTCTGGCGCGCGCCGATCACGATCACGTTGCGGTTGCCGATCCCCTCCCGGTGCAAGGCCTGGATGACCTTGAACGAGATGAAGCGGCTGATCATCGTGAAGATCAGGATCAACGCGAAGGCCAGCACCAGCACGACCCGGGAGTACAGGTCGGGGTGCACCTTGAGGTCGATCGCCTTGTGCATGCGCACGAGGTAGGCGAAGCCCCCGGTCGCCTCCGGGTCCGCCTCGAGGGTCGTCCCGCGCAGGAACACCATCAGGGTCAGCACGACCAGGAAGCTGGTCACGCTGGCCTTGGTCACCGCCTTGAACTCCTCGACGTTGAGCAAGCTCTTGATCGGGGAGTACATCCCGAAGCGGTGGAAGCTGATGAGGCACACCGCCGCGGTGATCGAGAAGATCTCCCTGTAGGTCTCGAGCTTGGTCGAGACGTCGTCCACCGGGGCCAGCGGCAGCACGTTCCGCAGCCACCAGGCCGCGACGCACGCGAGCACCACCACCGCAAGGTCGAGAATGACCTGGATGGACAGGATCAGCGGCTCGAAGTTGCGCCGGACGAAGGTCCCGACCTGGGTCATGGCGCCAGCCGCAGGGTGCGCCGAGGAGAGAAGCTCGGCGGGGACCCCGAGGAAACGATGGAGTCGGTCACGATGTGGGGAGAAGCGACGCCGCGGGATTGGCGACGACAGGGGATAGGATACCCGGCCCGCCACGCCCGTTCCGCCAGAGCGGCGGGATCTAGACCAGACGCGGAAGCAGGTCCATGAGGCTATCGGCCGGAAGGGGGGCCAGCGTTGGGTAGTTCTCGCGGAAGCGGCGAGCGGTCAGGGGGCCGGCCATGTCGGTCACGATGCGCAGGGCGGCCCAGGGAAGGGCCCCGAGCCGGGCCACGGCGGCCACCGCTGCCGTCTCCATGTCCGCCACGCAGATGCCCTGGAAGGCCCGCCGCAGGCGCAATCGGCGCCAGGGCGTGATCACCGGCCGGTCCGCGGTCAGGAACCAGCCCTCGGCCCCGGGGCGAACGGATTTCCAGGTCTCACGCCAGGGGGCGTAAGCCTCGACCTCACGCCCCTCGCGCACGGCGAGGTCGGTCTGGAAGGCGGTCGTGCAGTGCACCAGGGCCCCCGGCACGAGGCCCCGCACCAGGCCGCCGCAGGTGCCGACGACGAGGAAGCCGCGCACGCCCTCGGCCACCAGCAGGCTGGCTGCCCGCGCGGCGCACACCTTGCCGACCCCCGAGATCGTGGCGAGGACCGGCGCGCCCCCCACCTCGGTCGCGATCACCTCGAGGCGACCGATCGAGCGCGCCACCCCGCCCTCGGCCAAGGACCCAAGCTCCTTGGGCAGGGCCGCGATCACCCCGAAGGGTCCAGCGCTCGCGATGGTGTCACTCATTGCGGCGCCTACACTACCCGCCCCCGTGCGCCGTACCGACCTCGTCTTCTTCCTCTCGGGCCTCGCGGCCCTCGTCTACCAGACCGTCTGGGGCCGCCTGCTCGCGCGCCTGTGCGGCAGCGACGCGGCGGGCGTGGCGACGGTGCTGGCGGTGTTCATGGGTGGCCTGGCGCTCGGCAGCGCCCTGGGCGCGGGGCTCGCGCGACGCACAGGACGCCCGGTGCGGCTCTTCGTCGTGCTCGAGGTCGTGCTCGCCGTCTGGGCGGGCCTGTCCCCCGAGCTGCTCTCCGCCCTGCCGCCGGTCGCCTCCACCCTGGGCCGCGCGGGTACCGCGTCGCTCGTCTTGCTCGGGCCGACCGTGATCATGGGCGTGACCTTCCCCTTGATGGGCCGGCTGACGATCGCCGAGGAGCACCAGCTGGCCGGTGAGACCTCGGCCTTCTACAGCGCGAACACCCTGGGGGCTGCGCTCGGCGCCGTCCTCGGGCCGTTCGTGTTGATGCCCTGGCTCGGACTGACGGGCGCCCTGCGCCTCGCCGCCGTCGTCGAGCTC
>JAQBVH010000027.1 GCA_027623615.1 Planctomycetota bacterium
AGTCCCCGCCGAAGTTCGGGCCGGCATCGAGCAGGTCGAAGACGACAACGGTGACCAGGTCCCCGGGTACGAGCCCGTCCTCGGTCACGACCACGCTCGTGGCGCCATCGCCAGCCGAGAGCGTGCCCTGGAGCAGCGCCTGGGTCAGGACGCCGTTCACGAAGACGTTCACGCGCAGGCGACGACCGCTCTGGAGGCCACCGCCCTTGGCGCGGGCCTTGCCCGCGAACTGGTAGCTCAGGGTGCCGGCCGAGTCCTGGACCTCGGTCGCGGTCGCGCTGCGCAGCACGACCGACGCGAAGTCGACGTTGGGGAGGGTCGTCACCTGCAGGTTGGTGGCGGTCGTGTTCCCGCCCAGGTCAACGGCGGTCAGGGTCACCCCGTGGGTCAAGCCGTTGGGGCGCAGGTCGGTGAAGATCACAGTGTGGCGGCGCTCGAAGAGCTCGCTCGCATCGCTGCCCGACTTGTTGCCCTGGTCCCAGGTCGCGTCGAAGCGGCACAGCTCGTCCGTGCGGAACTGGATCTTGGCCACGGTGTTGGTGACGAAGACGAGCTCGACCGCGCTGATCGTCGGCGCTACCTGGTCGTCCGAACCCACGCCCGGGTCGTTCGGGTCGCCGCCGTTGTCGACCTCATGACCGTCGAAGTCACCGTCGTTGTCCGTGTCCGGCTCGAGCGGGTCGGTGCCCAGGGCGAGCTCGTCATGGTTGTAGAGCCCGTCCAGGTCGAAGTCGACCGCGAAGCGCTCGCCCATTCCGATCGGAAGGCCCTGGACGATCACATTGGCTGTTCCTGCCGCGGCCTGCTCGGTGAAGAAGGCCAAGGTCTGGTCGGCGACGGTCCCGTCCTCGCAGCGGAAGAGGCCCATGTCCCGGTCCCACCACCAGCGCAGGTTGCGCGGTGTGCCGGCGACGGCGACCTCACCGAACAGGACCACGTCGCAGTTGTCGACGATCGCTTGAGCCAGCAAGTAGTTGCGCACCTGGTCGACGGTCGCGGCGGTGTTGTCGGCGTTCAAGAGAAAGCCCTTGTGGATCGCCGGCGCGAGGCCCGAGTCCGTCTGGTGCAAGAACGCAGTGATGTTGCTGCGCACCTGCTGCGGCGCCGTGAACAGATCGATGTTGGCGAAGTCCAGGAGGTCGTCCTTGAGCCCGGTGGCCGAGAGGCCAGCGCCGATCGTCGGACGTGTCTCCACGGTGCCGTCACGCAGCTGGATGCGCTCGAAGGTGGCCTGCTCCTTGCGCCACATGCCGTTGTAGGAGGCTACGACGAAGTGGGTGCGCGGGGCGAAGTCCAGGTTCGGCTCGTCGAAGAAGATCTCGTTCGAGGTCCCGGTCGGCAGCGTGTGACAGGCGTTGCAGGAGCCGACGCCCTGGATGACCGTGGTGTCGAAGTAGTCGTTCTGCCCGGCGATCGCGTTGGCTGACACCTCGATGTCGGAAGGCCGACGGAAGCTGCCGCGGTTGACGACGACGCGCCGCTGGTCCTGGTTCGGGTTGGCGGGCTGCTCGAGGGAGAACAGATACTCCTGGAACGCGTTGAACTCTGCTTGATCGAGCGGAGCGCCGCCGAGCAGGCCGTCGAAGGCCGGGTTGAAGTCGATCAGCTCGGCACGCTCGCCGCGCCAGTGGAACGGGGCCAGGTCCTCGATGCCGCGCATGAACTGCGTGACGAGCGGACCCTTGTCGTCGTAGGGCAGGTTCGAGAGGTCCCAGCTCAAGAGGTCCGAGTCGGTCTCCACGTGGCAGGTCGCGCAGGAGGCGTTGCCGTGCAGCGAGTGGCTGGCATCGTAGAAGACCCGTCGTCCCTCCCGGCGCACCGCCGGGGTCGGATCGAAGCCCACGTCGAGGGTGCCGACGAGCGTCGGCGCTGCCTGGGTGAGGTCGAAGCGTTGGATCTCGTTGGTCTGCCAGCCATAGACGAGGAGCTCGGTGCCCGCCCCGTTGAGCAAGAGGCCCCGCGGCGTGTCGGCCACGTCCCACTCGCGCACGAGCGAGCCGGCGCCGTCGAGCTCGACCACGTTGTCGGTCAGGAGGCCCGCCACGTAGACCTCGCCGCCGGCTCCGAACGCGATCGCGCAGGGCTGGCCGACGCTCTTCTGCGCGTCGTACTGCACACCGGGCGTGCCCGGGTCCTGGTCGTCGAGGTCGATCACGACCAACGGCTCGACGATCGCGCCCTGGGCCAGGCTCATGATCGCGACCTGGTTGACGACGATGTCGCCGCGGATGGCCGGCTCGCCGGGGAGGTGCTTGTTCTTGTTGTTCGCCTCGGTACCGAGCTGCCAGAACTGACCGGTCACCGGGTGGCGTCCTGCGGCGAAGAGCACCGCGCCGAGGTCGCGCGCAACGGGCAGGATCTCGCCGCCAGCGATGCGGAACAGGTCGTGGTCGGGCAGGCCAGTGTCGGCGATCGTCGGGTCCTCGAGGTCGAGCACGCGGCCCGGGCCGGGGTCGAGAGCGTTCTTCCCGGTCGCGGAGGTCGAGTTGTTCCCCGAGACCATGGGCGACACGAGCACGTCATCCCCGTCCAGGCTGAGGAAGGTCGGGCGCAAGCTCGGCACCGGGTAGCGCTCGACGACCTCTCCAGCGTCGACGTCGATCTCGACCACCATGCGCAGACCGGCCAGCGCGACGAACGCGTGGCCGGTCGAGGGCTGGACGACGAGGTCGGCGGGCTCGGTGCCGAGGGGGATCAGGTCGAGCACCGTGCCGGTGCTCGCGTCGATCCGTACGAGCGACGCCGTGTTGCGACAGACGACCAGCATCGAGCCCGGGCCGTCATCGTCGCCCGCGTGGTGGGCGATCGCGACAGGTCCCCACGGGACGCGGGCCGTCTGGAGCGGCGTGCCGTCCGCGCTCCATTCGAGCACCGTGCTGTCGTGGGAGTTGACTGCCCAGAGGCTGCCGGTGACCGGGTTCCAGGCCATCGGCCGGACCGGGGCGGTCATCAGGTCGACCCATGCGCCGTGGATCTCGTCGAGCTCCCGGTAGGGAGCCGTGTCCTGGGCCAAGCTGAGGGGGACGAGCGAGAGCGAGGCCACTGCGGTGGCGCAAAGGGTATGCAGGCGCATGGGTGAGGACACGGCCAGGGCTGGAGACTGGAGAGGGGGCCTGGCGCCCTCGGGCGCCAGGCGCCCGCGTACGGCGTGCGACCGCTCCTATTTCGCACGGGCCCCGGGCTGGGTGCTTGGGTAGGCGAGGTCCTTTCCGCCCTCTTGCAGTAGAGTCCCGACATGCGACCGCTGCACAGCGACGTGCCCTGCCTGCGCGAGGATCCCTGGGGCTACTGTCGGTGATCCCGCTCCCCTTCAGCCGCAGACCGGCCCTGGTCGGGGTCGTGCACCTGGGCCCGACGCCGGGGGCTCCCGGAGCTGGCGCCTTCGCGGCCGTCCTCGAACGTGCCGTGGCCGACGCCCGCGCGCTGGAGGCGGGGGGTTGCGACGCGGTGATCGTCGAGAACTTCGGGGACGCACCGTTCTATCCCGGCGCCGTGCCTCCCGAGACGGTGGCCAGCCTGACCCTGGCCGTCGCGCGAGTGCGCGCGAGCATCGAGCTCCCCGTCGGGGTCAACGTCCTGCGCAACGACGCGCGCGCCGCGCTCGGGATCTGCGCAGCCACCGGCGCCGAGTTCCTGCGCGTCAACGTCCACACCGGCGCCGCGGCCACGGACCAAGGACTGATCGAGGGCCGCGCCGCCGAGACCCTGCGCGAGCGCGCTCGCCTCGGTCTCGAGGTCGCGCTGCTCGCCGACGTGCACGTGAAGCACGCCACGCCCCTCGGCGCAACCAGCCTGGCGGACAGCGCGCGCGAGACGGTGGGACGCGGCCTCGCGGATGGCGTGCTCGTGACCGGGTCGGCCACCGGCGCAGCCCCGGATGCGGCCACCGTCGCCGAGGTGCGTGCTGCGGTGGGGGCCGCGCCCGTGCTGGTCGCCTCGGGAGTAACGGTCGCCAACGCCGCGGAGCTCCTGGCCGGAGCCGATGGAGCCATCGTAGGCACCGCGCTCAAGCGGGGCGGCGAGGTGCACCAGCCGGTCGATCCAGAGCGCGTACGGGCCCTGCGCGCCGTGCTCGGGTACTGATCAGCTGGCGCTGGTCATCAAGGAGAGGCAGGCGCTGAAGAACCGGTCTTCCCGGTTGATGACCGGGATCTCCTCCAGCTCGAACTCGACCGACACGTTGGTCATGCCCCGTGAGGAGAACACGTCGTAGCTGGTGCCCAGGACCAGGGACGGGATCGAGATCTGATCCACCTGATAGGCCGTGCCGAGCAACGCGTCCTTGACCGAGCCCGCGATCATGTTGCCGATCTCGCAGATCGCGTCGAAGCTGTCCTCGCCCAGCTCCACCTGCTGATCCAGGAGCAGCTTGCCCGAGAGGTACAGCAACGCCTGCTTGGAGAGGTTGATGGTCAGCGTGCCGCTGACCTCACCGACGAACCCGACCAGGACCGAGATCTCGCGAGGCGTGGCGTAGGTGCAGCTCGCCCCGACGGGGGGCGGGGTGACGCCGGTCATCTGCAGGCCAGTCTGAGTGCCTTCGATGACCGAGCCCATCAGCGTTGGATCGATCGTGAGGAGCTGGTCGGCGTTGCGGGTGGAGCCCATCAAGGTTCGTCGGGGGGGGGGCGGGGGAGCGGTCCTTCGATTGGTCGACCGCGGCTCCGCTCGGCTTGCACCGCAACTTGCGAGGAAGCGGATCGGGGCGTAGAACTGGGACTGGGGCCCCAGATTCACCAAGATGGGCTCATGCCCCATCCGGTCTCCCTTCCCGAGCCCCAGGAGCGTCGCAGTCCGCTGCTGGCGCCGGCACCGACGGCGGCCCGTCGGGTCGTGCGGGACCGCGTTCCCCACGAGCTCTCCCGGCTGTCCCACGCGCGGCGCCAGGCACGGCGGGACCTGGAGAGCCTGGCAGCGCGCCTCGACCTGGAACACGGCGAGCTGTGCGAGGACCGCCTGCACGATCTGGACGACGTGGTCTTTCTCGCGGACGTGGAGGGCTTGATCCTCCAGGAACACCTCGCAGCAGAGTCGGCCCTGGCGAAGGCCGTGCTCGACGTCGTCGCGTTCTTCGGCGAGCGGCGCGCGCGAGTGTTGCGCGAGGTGGGGGACCTGGTGCTGCGCTACCTGACCCCGCCGACGGGGCAGTGGGTGCATCGCGTCGACGAGCTCGGGCCGGGCGACTTCGTCCATCCGGACGCCGGACCTCCGGCCCGCCTGATCACCTCATCCACGCCGGGGCCGTGGGCGGACGCCTTCTCAGAGGCGACCGGCTTGGGTTGGTTCGCGGCGAAGGCCGAGACCCGCGGCGAGGGCTAGGAGGTCCAGGCACTAGGAGGTCTAGGCAGGAGTATGGGCCACGCGGGGGGCCCACGCCCTGGCACCGGGCTCGCAGGGCCTGGGGTAGAGCAACGATCGCGTCCCCCTACCTGCTCCCGATCGATCCGCAGAAGGTCCTGAACTGCTCCATGGTCGCCGAGACCTCCGCGGTGGGGCCGATCATCTTGACGAACAGGGCATCCCCTTCGAGGCTGCACATCGCACCCACCAGCGTCGCTGACGGGAAGTAGACGTTGCCCATGCCCTGGTACTCACCGCTCACCTCGAGCAGCGGGCACTCCCGACCGAGGATGGTGATCGTCGGCAAGGCGCCCAGCTCCGCCTCGGAGATGGGACTCACGCCGACCTGTGCGCACCAGCGGTTGTAGTTCGCGAGCATCCCTCCGCGTGCGAAGGCCATGTAGGCCTCGGTCTCGGGCGCCGCCTGGTAGCTGGCGTGGCGCATGACGCGAGCCCCCTGGTCGGTCCAGCTCTCGGGAGCCTTCCAGGTGATCGAGGCCGGATCGACCTGGAGCAGGCGCGCTTGCGCCTGCTCCAGCGACCGATCGCGCAGGGCGCGGAACTCGCTGCTCGCGTGCCAGTTGGGCCACTCGCCCGAGTTCGCGAGGCGCCGGGCGAGGGCGTAGTACAGGCGCAGGTCCTCGAGGGCGCCGCGCAGGTCCCAGTCGGGGTTGAACTCGTCGCTGGGCTGGTGGTAATGGCGGCGCAGGTAGTGGTTGTTCTGTTCGGTCACCCACTCCCGACCGTGCTCACGACTGATCTGACCGCCGCCGGCGTACAGCATCGGCACGCCCTGCTTGGCGAGGGAGAAGTGGTCGCTGCGGTAGTAGTACCCCTTCTCCGGCGTGGCTTCCTGGGTCAGGTAGCGGTCCTGGGCCGCGGCGGCATGGGCGAGCAGCTCCTCGAGTTCACTCGCGCCGAAGCCGACCACCTCGAGGTCGAGCATGGGGCCGTAGAGGTTCAGCCCGTCCATGTTGATCCCCGCGACGGTCTTGTTCAGGGGCTCGATCGGGTTCTCCGCGTAGTACTTCGAGCCGAGCAGTCCCGACTCCTCGGCGGTCACCCACAGGAACAGCACGGAGCGCTCCGGAGGCGGGTCCATGGCGGCCAGGGCCTCGGCGATCTCGAGCAGGCCGGCCGTGCCCGAGGCGTTGTCATGGGCGCCGTTGTAGATCTCGTCGCTCCCGAGACCCTCCTTGCGACCGAGGTGATCCCAGTGGGCGCAGAGCAGCACGGTCTCGTCGGGGTGGGTGCTGCCGACCACCTTGGCCAGCACGTTGCGCGACTGCGAGCGACGCGATTGGTTGGTGAGCGCGAAGCACGCGGTCGCGCCGAGCGAGACGGCGCGGAACTCGGCGGAGCGCGCGGCCAGCTCGAGGGCGTCCCAGTCGTGGCCGGCGGCCGTGGCGATGCGCGCGATCGACGCGCGGGTGACCCAACCCTCGAAGTCGGGTCGGTCGCCGGCGTTGCCGAGGCCGTGCTGCTCACCGCCCCAGCTGCGGTTGACGACCTGCCAGGGGTAGCCGGCCGCCTCCTCCTCGTGCACGACGAGGCACGCGACCGCGCCCTGGCGGCGGGCCTCCTCGAACTTGTAGGTGTAGCGACCGTAGTAGGTCATCGCGTTGCCCCGAAAGAGCTGCGGGTCCTGGGTCGCGAAGCCCGGGTCGTTGACGAGGCACACGACGACCTTGCCCGCGAGGTCCACCCCCTCGAAGTCGTTCCACCCGTATTCAGGGGCACGCCGAAGCCGCAGAAGACGAGCTCCGCCCCGCGCGTGTCCAGGCTCGCGTTCGGGCGCGGGCTGACGATCATCACGTCCCGGCCGAAGACGAAGTCCTGAGCTTCGCCGTCGATGTCGATCGAGACCTCGGGCTTCTCGGTCGGTCGGGTGGAGACGAGCGGGACCTCTTGGACGAAGGAATCGCCGTTGCCCGGCGCGAGGCCAGCCCGCTGCACCTGCTCGATCAAGTACGCGACGGTCTTCTCCTCACCCGGGCTGGCCGGTCCACGTCCCTCGAACTCGTCGGACGCGAGGATCTTGATGCGCGCGGACAGGTCGCCGGCCGTGATCGCCGGTTCGGTGCTGTCCTGGGAGGCGCAGGG
This sequence comes from Planctomycetota bacterium, assembly GCA_027623615.1. Classification (GTDB taxonomy): domain Bacteria; phylum Planctomycetota; class UBA1135; order UBA1135; genus JALWOP01. The sequence goes on from JAQBVH010000027.1 coordinate 7,444, forward strand.
GGCGGCGAGGAGTATCAGGGAGAGCATGGTCAGGGCCAGGTGGTCGTTTGGTGCTCGGGCGGTCGAAGCGGTTGAGGGCGAGCGCTGGCCCTCGGTCGGCGCGTTGGACGGCCAGGGTACCGCTCGCGGGCGATCGGCGCTGACCGCTGGCGAGACGAGCGCGCAGGAGCCGGTCCCCGGGCGCAGGCGCGACGGGGAGAGCCGCGGGTTCAGTCGTCGTCGTCGTCGCCGGCGCGCAGCTTGCGCGCGACCCGGGCCAGGGCCCGGTGCAGGATCATGCGCACCGCCCCCTCGCTCTTGCCCATCTGGGCGGCGATCTCAGCCCGCGGCAGACCGACGATGTGGGCCAGGGTGATCACCTCGCGCTGCTCGTCGGAGAGGCTCTCGAAGACGGACTCGATGCGCTCGACCTCCTCCTGCAGCATGACCTGTCGGCTCGGGGTCGAGAAGCTCTGGTAGCAGGCGAGCAGGCTGGCGGCGCGGCGCGAGGACTCGTCGTCGTTCGGTCGGATCTCGCGCAGGACATCCCGCTTCGCGGCCAGGTAATAATCGCGGCGGCCCACGATCTTGCGCAGGGCCGTCGTGTAGAGCCAGCGCTTGAAGGCCATCTCGGAGGGATGGCGGAAGCGGTCCGCGTGGTCGAGCACCTCCCGGCACACCGACTGCACCAGGTCCGACTCGGACTCGCGTGCACGCACCATGGGGCCAGCCCGCAGGCGCACGAAGGCGCGCAGCTCGGGGAGGTAGCTCTCGAGCAAGAGGTCGAGGGCTGCGCGGTCTCCCTGCCCTGCACGGTCGGTCAGGGACTGGATCTCGTCCGGCTCCATGGACACACAGTAACACCCCCTGGACGGGAGAGAATCTTGCGAGAATGACGGTGACGCGTCCGCGAGCGCTCGGATGATGGTCACGAACCCATGCAATGACTGCCCCCCAAGAGGACGCTGCGAGGACCCATGGCTCTGCGATCGACAGCCTGATGGTCGAGCTGCTCGACCGCGTCGAGTCGGGGGGCGGCATGGACCAGGTCCTCGACCAGCTCTGCGCGGACCACCCCGAGCATGCGCAAGCCCTGCGGCAGAGCGTGCGCGCCCTCGCGGCGACGGGCCTGCTCGACACGGGGCTCGCCGCGGGGCTCGACACGGACAGCGGCCAGGTCCCCGATCGGCTCGGGGAGTTCCAGCTCCTGGCTCAGCTCGGTGCAGGGGGCATGGGCGTGGTGTACCTGGCCAGCCAGGAGGGCCTCGGACGCCTGGTCGCGCTCAAGCTCTTGCGACCTGAGCAGATGTGGTTCGAAGGCTCGCGCGCCCGCTTCCGGCGTGAGGTCGAGGCGGTCGCACGCCTCTCCCACAAGGGCATCGCCGCCGTGCACACGGTCGGTGAGGAGCGCGGCTTGCCCTATTGCGCCTTCGAGTTCGTGCCCGGCGCGTCCCTCGACCGTTGGGTCGGACCGACGGCGGAGGATGAGCAGCGCCCGCTGCGCGAGGTCGTGGCCAGGCGCCTGGTCGAGCTGGCCGCGGCGACCCAGGTACCGAGCGGCCCGGAGAGCCCCGGCCGGCCTGGCTCCGACTCGGATGGGGATGGCTGGGACGAGACCTACTGGAGCGGCGGCCGGGTCGAGATCGTGCTGCGCACGGCACGCCAGGTGGCGGCCGCCCTGGCACACGCCCACCAGCGCGGTGTGCTCCACAGGGACGTGAAGCCCTCGAACATCGTGGTCACCCCGGCGGGCAGGGCCGTCCTGGTCGACTTCGGCCTGGCCGCGCTGGCGGGCGCGGCGCGAGTCACGCGCACGGGGGCGCAGCTCGGGTCCCTGGCCTATATGGCCCCAGAGCAGGTGCGCGGACGTGCCGCTGAGGTGGACGAGCGTACGGACGTCTACGGTCTGGGCGTCTCCCTCTACGAGCTGCTCGCGGGCAAGTTGCCCTACGGAGGGGAGGACACCGGAGCCATGCGCGAAGCGATCCTCCTGGCGCAGGCGCCGCCGGTCAACACGGTCAACCCCGAGCTGAGCGCGGACGTGGCGACCGTGGTCGCCAAGGCCATGGCGGTCGAGCCCACGGAGCGCTACGCCAGCGCAGCGGACCTCGAGCGCGACCTGTGCAACCTGCTCGAGCACCGACCGATCGAGGCGCGCACACCGACGACCCGCGTGCGCATGTCCCGCTGGGCGCGGCGCAGGCCCGCGGTCGCCACCAGCCTGGTCCTGGGTACCTTGTTTCTGGTTGGTGGTCCGGTCGGCTGGCTGATCAACCTGGCCTGGACCGAGCAGCGCGTCGAGGCGTCCGCGGGCAAGGAGCAGGCTGCGCGGGGGCAGGCGCAGCGCAGCCTCGACGTCGCGGTGGCGACCCTCGGTGACCTCCGCGGGGTCGGGCGCTACGCGCTCGAGAACGCGCCCGGCGGGCAGGCGGAGCGGCTCGCGAGCCTGGACCGGACCATCCAGGTGTTCCTCGGGCTCGAGGCGGACCACCCCGACGACCTGCAGCTGCTCCTGCAGGGGGCGCGCCTGTTCCGCGCCCGGGGCGTCCTCCTCGAGGAGCAGCGCTACGACGACGCTGCCTTGCGCGACTTCGATGCCGCCGAGGCGCGACTCGCGGTTCTGAGGCAGCGCGCCCCCGAGGACCACTGCATCCGCACGGAGCATGGCGCGATGCTGAGCACCCGCGCGCGCTTCCTGCTGCGCGGGGGCCGGCTCGAGCCCGCCGTGGAGCTGTTCGAGGCCTCCCGTGAGGTCCTGCTCGAGCTGACGCGGCTCGAGTGTGGCGCATGCTCGGGCGCGGAGCCTGAGCGGGACTACGCGGTCGTCCTCGGGAACTACGCGCAGGCGCGACTCCGGCTCGGTGAGCTGGAGTCGTCACGGGCGCTCGTGGAGGAGGGGCTCGCTCACATACGCCTCCTGCGTCGCATCGATCCAGAGCGAGAGGGCTGGATCTGGGTCGAGGCCAACCTGCTGACGACCCTCGCCAACGGCCTGCCCGATGACGCGCTGAGCCTCGCGAAGCTCGAGGAGGCGGTCGCCCTGCATGAGCTCGGGCTGGTCCTCGCCCCTTCCGACAGGGAGCACCGCCTCGCGCTCGCCGTGGTGCTCTCCACCATCGGTGCCCGGCAGGCGCAGCTGGGCCAGCCCGCGCTGGGGCTCGCCAGCAACGACCGGGCGCTGACCATGCTGCGCGCCCTGCGGCGTGAGTACCCGGTCGTGAACACCTACGTCCAGCAGCTGTTGATCGCGCTCAATGCGCGCGGGGTCATCCTGGGTCAGGACATGGATCCGCGCGCCAAGGACGTGTTCGCGGAGCTGGTCAAGGAGCGCTGTGCCCTGGCCGACACGAACCCGCACCGAGGGGCGCTGCAAGCGTTCGCCGCCATGGCGCTGCTCAACCAGGCACAGAGCCTGTACGACCACCACGGGGACGCGCAGGTCGCGTTCCAGAACATCGAGGACTGCTTCACTTACCTCGACCTGGCCAAGGCGCTCGAGGTGCAGGACCCGTCGCCGGAGGCCCTGCGCTGGAGCGCGACCTACATCCAAGGGCTGCTCTCCACCCGGGAGTTCGCGCCGGCCCAGGCGCGCACCTACGTCGAGGGGTTCGAGGAGTTTGCCGGGCGCAGCGACGCGCTGCACTGGCGCTGGGCGGCGGACCTCTGGAACGAGCTCGCCCTCGGGTTCGTGCGCGCTGGCGACCCGCTCGGTGAGCGGGACGCGGTCGAGCGCATGTTCCACCTGCTCGACCGAGCGGTGCGCGCCGGGTACGACGACGTCCAGGAGCTCTCGACGACCCCCGCCCTCGAGGCCTACCGGGGCCGCGAGGAGTTCCAGCAGGTCCTGCAGCTCGCCTCGGAGAAGTAGGGCCCCTGGGGAATCTGGGACTTTCGCGGTTCGCCCTGTGACGCCGCTGCGAGCGCGCGGATGAGGGGAGTAGGCGTGGCAAGGTCGCCCGCCGCCCTGATCCCTCAAGTCCTCCTCGGAGCGAACGATGTACTCTCAATTCTCCGACCGCGCAGGCTTCGCGGTCCGACTGCCCCTCCTCTGCGCGGCGATGGCCCTGACCGCGCTCGCGCCCGCTCAGGACCGTCAAGAGGTCCAGATCCCCGAGCGAGCCACCGAGCTCCCGGCCCGTGAGACCGTGGCCGGCGGCGAGGTGCGCGAGGTCGCGCTGCCCCAGCTCGATGACGCGATCCCCGTCCCGAACGGCGGCATCCGCTACGTGGAGACCGAGAGCGGGACGAAGGAGATCCTGCCCCAGGACAGCGATCCCTTCTTCCTCGGCTTCGTGGCCGGCAAGTACTACCCGCCCGCCGAGGAGCGCGTCGATCCGCTGCTCCGCGCCGCGGCGGCTGCGATCCCCGTGGATCGCCAGCAGCAGGTCACCTTCGGCTTCGCGATGTTCTCCAAGCGCATCACCGAGGAGCGCCTCCAGGTCCTGCGGGACCTGGGCGCGACCTTCCTCGGGAATCACCCGCACTACGCGGCCAAGCTGGCGTTCCCGGCCCACTCCCTGGACGCGATCGCGGACCTCGACTTCGTGCGCTGGATCGGGATGCCCCGGGACTGGCAGAAGGTGCACCCCAAGCTCATCGACGCCGCCCAGCGCGCTGGCGCTGAGCAAGAACTAACCGTCTGGATCAACGTCTACGACACCGATCTGAACGACGCCTCGACCTTCGACTACATCGGCGAGGGTGCCCTGGTCGAGCCGGAGCAGGGCGTCGTCGGGTTGGCTCGCGTCGATCAGGGCGCAGAGCGCTGGATGACGAACGGTTGGAAGCAAGCTGCGCTCACCTCCAAGGGAGCGAACATCAGCGAGTACTCCGACTCCATCCAGGCCTTCCGAGCCAAGCTCACCCCGACTGAGCTCGCGGCGGTGCGCGACCTCGACTTCGTGCTCTTCGTCGAGCTCGACGCGGAGCCGACCTCCGCCCACGAGGAGTCCCAGCCGATGTGCGGCGTGGACCTCACCCGCCCGAGCAACTCCGGCGGGTTCTTCGGCGACGCAGTCGTCGGCGAGGCCGACTCCGGCATCGAGAACAGCCACTTCATCCTGAACCACGTCTTCGGTATCGGCTGGGACTTGGCTGGCACGGCCGGCGGGCCGTGGGACGACCAAAACGGTCATGGCACTCACGTCGCAGGCTCGATCTTCGGCGGCTCCTACACCGGAAACGAGGCCTTCTATGGTGCGGCGCCGGGCCTTGGTGGCGCAGCCGACCTGCGCATCTTCAACGTCAAGATCTTCGAC
>JAQBVH010000028.1 GCA_027623615.1 Planctomycetota bacterium
CGTCCCATCGACCGGTGAGCGGCGACTCGGCGCGCCGCGGCGTCCCCCACCGCCGCCGCCAGAGCGCACGATGAGCTCGACCTCGATCCCGTCCGGCGCCTCGCCGGCGGGGGTTCGGGACCTCCTGCACCTGGCCTGGCCGTCGATCGCGTCCTTCGTCTGCCAGTCGAGCTACCGGGTCAACGACCAGTACTGGGTGCAGGGCCTCGGCCCCGAGGCCCACGCCGCCCTCGCGCCGAGCACCTTCGTGCTCGTGTTCAACTTCTCGATCTTCTTCCTCTCGGTGGCGGGATCGATGAGCCTGGTCGCGCGCGCGACGGGCGCGCGTTCGCCGGAGGAGCGTGACCGCGTCGTGCGTCACGCCCTGGCCCTTGGGATCGCGATCGCCGCCGGTCTGGGGCTGGTGGGCATCCTGCTCGCGGATCGCATCGCCCCAGCCTTCGGCCTCGAGGGCACGACCGCCGCGCTCTGCACCGAGTACCTGCGCACGATCTACTGGGTCACGATCCCGCTCGCCCTCGCGCCGCTGGTGGAGACCATCTTCATCGCCATGGGCGACACGCGCGTGCCCCTGGTGCTGCAGGTCCTCGCCGTGGTCACGAACTTGATCCTCAACCCGTGCCTGATCCTGGGCTGGGGGCCCTTCCCGGCGATGGGCATGACCGGCGCAGCCCTGGCCACCGGTCTGTCGCGAACCCTGTCCGCCGTGCTCGGGCTCGCGCTCCTGCCTCGGCTGCACGGCGTGCGCCTGCGAGGAGTCGGCCGGATCGAACGCCGCCGGCTGGGCCAGATCCTGCGTATCGGCTTCCCCTCCGCGATCTCGATCAGCATCTACGCCGCCGTGTACTTCGTGCTGATCGACCTGGTCCTGGCGCCCCTGGGCAATCCGGTGCTGGGCGGCTTCGCGATCGGCTTCAACGCCTTCGAGGGGGTGGCCTTCCCTGTCTACCTCGGCCTCTCGATCGCGGGCTCGTCGCTCGTCGGGCGCAACCTCGGCGCGGGCGCCCTCGACCTGGCAGAGCAGGCGGTGCGCAGCCTGCAGCGCGTCGGATTGGTGGCGGGCCTCCTCGGCACCCTCGCCTTCCTCAGCCTGGGCGGCGTCCTCGTGCCGCAGTTCACCCCGGACCCGGACACGGCGCGGGAGGCCATGGGCTACGTGGTCATCCTCGCCTTCTCCCAGGTCTTCGTGGCCATGGAGGCCGTGCACGAGAAGGTGCTGCTCGGCGCGGGACACACCAGTCCGATCTTCTGGGTGTCCGTGCCGGGCAACCTGTTGCGCATTCCCCTGGCCTGGGTCCTGGCGGGACCCCTCGGGCTCGGCGCCGCGGGCGTCTGGTGGGCCATCAACCTGAGCACCCTCGCGAAGGCCGGGGCCTACTTCGCCTTCGTGAAGGCGGGTCGCTGGCGCACACCTCGCCTGCCCGGTTCGGGCGCAGCCTGATCAGGCTTCGAGGGCCTGCAGGAAGTCCGCGACGAGGTCCTCGGGATCCTCGATCCCGACCGCAACCCGCACGAGGCCCGGCACGACACCGGCGCGCAGGCGCTCCTCGGGGCTCATGCCGGCGTGGGACATCGTCGCGGGCAAGCTGATCAGGGTCTCGACGCCTCCGAGGCTCGGCGCGTCGATCACGAGTCGCAGTCGCGCTGCGAAGGGCAGCAGGGCTTCATCTCCGGCAGCCAGCTCGAAGGACAGGACGCCGCCGAAACCCCGCAGGAGCTCCTGGCAGCGCGCGTGATGGGGATGGGAGGCGAGGCCGGGGTAGTGCACGGCGCGGACGGCAGCCTGACCCTCGAGCGCCTCGGCCACCGCTTGGGCGCCGGCAGCCTGGGCGCGCAGTCGCAGGGCGAGGGTCTTGATGCCGCGCTCGATCAGCGCGGCCGGCGCCGGGTCGAGCACGGCGCCAAGGTGCTTGCGGATCTCGCGCACGCGGGTGAGCAGCTCGCCACCTCCCGCGACGACCCCCGCGGTCAGGTCCGAGTGTCCGCCGAGAGCCTTGGTCGCCGAGTGCACGACCAGGTCTGCGCCCAGGTCGAGGGGGCGCTGCAACAGGGGCGTCGCGAAGGTCGCGTCGACCACCAGGCGTGCGCCGTGGCCGCGCGCGAGCTGCGCCAGGCCCGGCAGGTCCGCGACGAGCAGGTTCGGGTTGGTCAGGCTCTCGACCACGATCACATCGAGGTGCTCTTGCGTGGCCAGGGCCTCGGGTCGCTCGAGATCGAACTCGACCAGGCGCAGCCCCAGGGGCACGAGCTCTTCCGCCAGGATCGCGCGGGTTCCCCCGTAGATCTGGCTCGGCATCGCCACCGCTCCGCCGGGACCCGCGGCGGCGAGCAGGGCCGCATGCAGGGCCGCCGAGCCCGAGCCGAAGAGCAGGGCGCCCTGCGCCCCTTCGAGCGCCGCCAGCCGGGACTCGACTGCTGCGACCGTCGGGTTGCCGTAGCGTGAATACACCCAGGCGTCATCCCAGCGTCCCGCCGCGGTCAGTGAACGCGTGCCAGCGTGTTGCAGGAACGTGCTCGATCGCACGATCGGAGCCATCAGGCCGGGGTCCCCAGGCGTCGGGCGTCGGCCGGCGTGAACGCAGCGGGTGGAGTCTCCTCGGTCGTCTTTGGCGGCGGCGTGCATGGGTTGCATGGTAGGTGCCTTGGATGCGGAGTCGGCATCTCGATACACTCTTCGTTCCCATGCCCGCCGCCCCCCCCCTGATCGACTTCACCGAGATCGACCTCTCCAGGACCGTCGTTGGCCGGGAAGACCTGCTCGGGTACCTGCGTCAGCGCAACCGGTTCGAGATGCTCGACGGCATCGTCCATGTCGACCTCGAGGGCAAGGTGCTGGTTGGCTACAAGGACATCAAGCAGGACGACTGGTGGGCCGAGGACCACATCCCCGGCCGGCCGATGTTCCCCGGCGCCCTGCAGATCGAAGTGGCTGCGCAGCTCGCCACTTACGACTACTCTGCCCACCGCTACGGGGGTCCGATTCCCGACGACGTGTTCGTCGGCTTCGGTGGGGTCGAGAAGGTGCGCTTCCGCGGCCTGGTCGAGCCCGACTGCCGGCTCTACATGGCGGTCCACCTGACCCGCAACTCGCGGCGCATGTTTCGCTACACGGCGCAGGGCTTCGTCGACCGGGAGCTCGTCTTCCAGGGCGACATCATCGGCGTGCTCGTGTAGCGAGCCCCGCTGGGGCCTGCTGCGCCCCCTGCGAAGGCGTGATTGTCCTCGTTGTGCGCCACACCTGACGGCGTGACTGCTTATCAGCGAGGTACGTGCCCCTCGGGCTGCGGCAGTCGCGTGTAGTCCCAGATGCCACGCCCGTAGGTACCGAAGCGCATGCGCCCGTCCCCCAGCCGCTCGACGCTCCAGTAGGTCGTCGCCGGAGCGCGACTGCCCATCAGGTTCAGCCAGCGCACCTCGCCCGCGGGCAGCCACCAGGCGCCGGCCTCGGTCGCAGCGTAGAGGTCCCCCCCAGCGGACCACGCCAGGCCGAGGACCAGGGTGCGCGGCAGGCCCTCGCCGTGGGGTTGCCATTGGGCGCCGCCGTCCACGGAGATCCAGACCGCCGCGGCAGAGTAGCCCGAGCCCCCGACCACGACGCGGCGCGGGTCGTTCGGGTCGATCTCCAGGCACGTCGGTCGGAGGTGTTCGGCACCCCGCGCCTTGCCCGCGCGCCAGGTCTCGCCACCATCGCTCGAGGCCCACAGACGACCGGCGTCGTTGGCGACGACCATCCGCGTCGCGTCGCTCGGCGCGATGTCCATCGCGGTCAGGAAGGACCCGCCGCCCGCGGTGAACTCCTGGGCGGAGTGCGGCTTGTAGGCCCAATAGGGTCCCTCGCGACGCCGATAGCGGTAGAGGCGATCCGCGAGCAGGTAGAAGCAGCGAGCATCGGTCGGGTCGGCCACGATCGGAGGCATCCACGCGTGGCGTGCGCGCTCCGGGAAGTCGACCCAGGGGTACAGCAGCTCAGGGTCAGCGGCGCCCTCCTGCACGAGCACGAAGCCCGGGTAGCTCGAGTAGACCAGGTCGTGCTCTCCGTCCGAGGAGGTCAGGTAACCGTAGTCGCCGGACAGGAGCTGATCGAAGGGCGTCGACGGACCCGGCGTGGTCGATGGCCGCACGTGCCCGCGCTGGTAGCCCTGGTCCTGGGTGCCGCACAGGACCAGGGTCGGGTCCTGCTTGGACGTGAGGGTCGAGTAGACCTGCGCCACGCCGAGCCCGTTCAGGCACAGGTTGCGGAAGGTACGGCCACGGTCGGTCGAGGCGTAGGTCCCGCCGTCGGTGCTGACCAGGCACAGGTCCCGGCCCTCACGCGCGGGGTCAGGCAGGCTGACCATCCCGCGCACGTCCGCGTGCAGGCTTCGCGCGGGGTCGCCGTAGTACTGCCCCCAGGTGTTCACCTTCTCGAAGGTCGCGCCCCCGTCCTCGCTGCGGTGCGCCTCGATCCCACCCACCAGGACCACGTCGGGGTCATGGGGCAGGGCGATGATGTTGCCCCAGAAGTCGGGGAGCAAGCTGCGCTCCTCGAGCTTGGTCGGGGTGCTAGCGCGGTACAGGCGCCAGCGGCCGTCGACCCGCGCGGCGCAGTACAGCGTCGGACCGCCGGCCTCGGAGCCGCGCAGGTGCACGCCGGTCACGTTGCCGGGGATGCGCGGGCCAGGGGTGAAGCGCTTGCCGCCGTCGAGGGAGCGGTGCAGCTGCCCGTCGAAGGCGACCCACAGCTCCTCGCCGCGGCGCGCACCGCTGCGCGCGACCCACAGGTCCGCGTCGGCCGCGACAGCGCCGGCCCAAAGGCTGCGGAACGTCGCGCCGCCGTCGGTCGAGAGCCACAGGGCGCAGGCGCCGGAGCGGTCGACCAAGGCGAGCACCTCGTCCGTGCCGGGGCGGCGCAGCACGCGGTGAATGCGGGTGACCTCCTCGAAGCCGGGGGTCTGCGACCAGGTCGTGCCTGAATCCTCACTGAAGAACAGCAAGCGTCCGCGGCGCAGGAGCACCTGATCGGGACCGCCGGCGCGGCCGGGGAGCGCTACGACCTCGTCGACGCCACCGAACAGGTCGTCGGAGATCGGCTGCCAATCCTGGCCGTCGAGTCGGCCACGCCAGAGTCCGCCGTTGGCGGAGCCGACGTAGAGGTAGCGCTGGCCGTCTGCGTTCGCTGGCCCGACCGTGGCGCAGCGGGTGTGCCCGGCCTGGTTGCTGCTGCCGACCTCGGTCCAACGACCAGGCGGCTCGTCGGCGGCGGTCAGGCCGAGGCGCCGAGCGTGCTCCGAGCGCGCGTTCTCGCGCTCGATCGCGCGCCAGTCGATGTCGGGCGAGACCCCGTGCATCTCGGCCAGCCACTGCTTGCGGTCGACCCCGTTGTCCTCGGCCCACACGTCCCCGAGCAAATCGCTGGTGGGGCGCGGACGACCGCCCTCGAGCTGCCAATTCGAGACGGCCAGGACCTCTTCACGATCCTCCTGGAGCGGCGCTGGGGCCGCGCAGCCGGCGATGAGGGCCAGGCACGCGGCGAAGCGGATCAAAGGGGGACAGGCGGTCATGTGGATCAATCCTAGCCAGCCTCCAGTCCACGGTCAGGGGAGGTCGATGGCGCTGGACGGACCCCCCTTATCGGCATCCGCGCCCCTAGAAACCATGCTTCGCTCGAAGAGAACGTTCGCCGTCAGCCTCTCCCTCGCCCTAGGTGTCCTCGGCGTTGCGGCCGTTCAGTCCTTCGGGCTGTTCGAGTCGCCGCCCGCAGAAGAGCCCCTCGTCAACAGCGCGGCCGGCCGGCGCAAGCCCAAGCCGACCTCCGGCGGGTCCGCCCCGACCGAAGGAGAAACCATGGACGAGGTTGGTGTGCCGAGCGCGCTGATCCCCTCCGATACCGCCGTCTACGTCGAGATCGAGAGCTTCCAGGTGATCGAGCGCGTTGTCCGCGACCTGGTCGGCAAGATCGACCCGACGGCGGCGGTCATGTTCGAACCGGAGCAGATGCTGCAGGGCATGCTCGGCGCCTTCGGAGCAAAGATAGCGGACGTCGATCGCAAGCGCCCCCTCGGGCTCGCGCTGTCGATCAGCGGTGCTGGCGATCCGCGGCCGACCCTCGTGCTGCCGGTCCTCGCGCCCCAGGAATTCCAACGTGGCCTCCAACTCGCGCCTGGTCTCGCGGCGCCACGTACGGCCGCACGCTACGTGGGCCTGAGCCTGGGCCCCGACTACCCGATCCAGTCCAGCAACCCGATCAAGTCGGGCTTCGAACCGGCCACTCTGAACGCGCGCATCGAGCTGGCGCCCTTCCGAGACCAGATCTCCCAGGGTCTCGCGCAGGCCCGTCGCCTCGGCGGGAGCGCGAGCGGCGACGCGGCCTACGAGTGGGGCCAGCAGGTCGGCTACTCCTTCATCGAGTCCCTCGAGAACGTCGACGTGTCCCTCGATCTGGATGGGGACGAGGTCGTGCTGCACATGGGCCTCGCTCTCGACCCGGCATCCTCGTTCGTGCGGCCGCTGCCCGAGGAGCCGGTCGACCTGGAGGCCCTGCTCTCGTTCGCCAGCTCTGGCGATGACCTGATCGCTGTCGTGGGCTGGGATCGGCCCTTCCTTGACGAGGTCGTCGTTCCCTTCTTCGACCGGGTCGGCAGCCTGGCACGCAGCGAGGAGGACGAACGCTCCCTCGATCAACTCCAGGCCGCCCTGGCCTTCCTGCCCACCCTCGGCGAGCAGGCCGGCATCTTTGGTTCGGTCGAAGTCGGCGCCGCACACCTGACCGTCGTCTGCCGGCCGTCCGACGCGGACACCCTCTTGGGGATGACCAGCATGGCCCTCGCCGGGGTGGATCGGGAGGGCCTGCCCTTCGGGCTGGGGACCCTCCAGAAGGTCCAGGTCGAGGACGGCCGCGCCGCCCGCCTGACCATCGACCTTGCAACGTCCCCGGCAGACCACAGCCGTGTGGACGCGCGCGTGCGCGAGATGCTCGCCATCCTGTTCGGCAGCGAGCAAATCGAGCTGCAGGTCACCAGCCGCGGCGGCTGGTTCCTGATCACCCTCGGCGCCGCGGGGGCGTGGCGCGACGACGTCGTCGCGCACACCGCCACCGATGCTGGGGAACGCCAGGCCCTGCCGGAGCTCGCGGAGCTCGTCGCCCGCGGCCAGGGCGCGAGCCCCGTCGCCGCGTACCGGGTCGACCTGCTCGCCGTGCAGCGCAACCTGATGACCCTCATGGCCGACCAGATGAACCTGGACGCCACGGCGGAGGTCGAGCGCCTCGAGTCCGCCCTCGGCTCCGATCGGCTCTACCTGTCGGGCTACGGGGCGGTACTGGGTGAGCGTTGGGTCACGGGCACCCGGCTCGACTTCGGCCGCTGGCTGACCCTGCTCGAGATGATGCGGTAGGCCGCGCCTCGGCCCGGTGCCCGGCGTTCGCACGCCGGGCTCCTACTCGCCCAGCCCATCACCGAACGAGGGCCGCTGCGGCCGCTCGGCGGGGGCGGGAGGCTCCTCCCCCTCCTCGTCGAGGATGGCCAGTACGTCGAGCTCGACGCAGCGCGCCTGGCTGCCGAGCAGACCCGACAGGTTGGGGGTCGTGCGCTCATCCTCGCCGCTGATCGCCTCCTTCAGGTAGGTGCCGTGCTCGGAGACGATCACGGCCTCGACCCGCCCCTCGTCGGTCAGCTCGAGTGAGCTGAATTCCATCCAGCGCTCGCGGACCATGTCCGCGCGGCGGTGTGCCACGCGCGCCGGGGTGTTCTGCTTGAGGGTCAGGCGATCGCCGACCAGCTCCGCGAGGCGCGCGGGGTCGACCTCGCCATCCACCTCGACCAGGGCCCGGTAGCGCTTGGCGTACTTGCCCTCCTTGATGACCCGCACGCGTTCCTTCTCGGTCCAGTGCAGGCCCTCGACCTCCATGCGGCCCTCGTTGCGGTCGTTGACCATCGCCTCGCAGGCGGCCAGGTCGACCTCGCTCACCTTGGGGTCGATCAGCTCGAGCACGAATGGCCGGCCGCGGCCGAGCATGCGCACGTCCAGATCCTCGCGGCCGGCGCCGTGAAACTTGTGCTTGCGGGTGCCGAAGGCCTTGCCGATCACCCAGCCGAGCAGCTCCTGAACGGAGTCCCGAGTGAGCTTGCCGAAACCCTCGCACTGCTCGCAGCCCTTGCGGCGACGCGGGTGCCCCTTGCACTTGGGACACCAAAAGATCGTCTGCGGTAGGTCGCGGGTCAGCTTGCGGTAGCGTCCCTCGAGGAACACCTTGCTGCGCGGGGGCGCGTTCTGGGGTCGGTTCATGACCCGATCTCCTGGCCGTTGAGGCCTCATCCGGCCCTCGCTGGGCCCCAACATGTCCACGCGGCGCCGCAGCGTGGACCGGAACGACTGGAACGTTCAGAGAGGACTTGGCGGGCGGCGGCGACACCCGCGGGCGAGGGAGGATAGCGCCCGCACCCAGCCGGTCAAGCGCGTGCGGTCGTCCCCGTCCCGAGTCTACAATCCGCCGCGGCATGCACCCCATCCTGATCGACCTGGGCCCGTTCCCCCTCCGCAGCTTCGGCCTGATGGTCGTGCTCGGCTTCCTGTTGGGGGCCCACTGGTTCACACGCCTCGGTCTGCGCGGCGTGGCGGATCCGGAGACCCTGCGCGAGAAGCTCGACTCCGTCCCCATGTGGGTGCTCGGGGGCGTGATCGGCGGCGCGCGCCTGATGTATGTGATCGTCGAGGTCCTGCGCGGCAGCTCGATCGGTCAGAGCTTCGTCGACGACCCACTGAAGATCTTCTTCGTCTGGGAGGGCGGCCTGGTCATGTACGGCGGCGCCTTCGGCGGGATGCTGGGCGGCTACTGGGCCGCCCGCAAGCACGGCCTCGACCCGAGGCAGGTGCTCGACCTGGGTGTGGTCGTCGCCTTCATGGGCCTGGCCGTGGGGCGCATCGGCTGCCTGTTGGTCGGTGACGACTTCGGCAGCATCGTGCCCGAGGCGTACAAGGGCTTGCCCTTCCCCATCACGATCACCGTGCCCGAGGAGCTGAAGGTTGGCAGCCTGTTCGGCGAGGCCAACCGCGGCCAGGTGCTGTGGGCGACCCAGATCTGGATGAGCGTCAACGCCGCCTGCATCTCCGCGCTCGGGTTCAGGCTCCTGCGCCGGCGACGCTATCGCGGCCAGGTTGCGTTGCAGCTGATGGGCGTCTACTCGGTCATGCGCTTTCTGATCGAGGGCTTTCGTGGGGACGAGCTGCGTGGGGTGTGGTTCGGGGGGATCTCGACCTCGCAGCTCGTGTCGATCGTGACCGGTCTGGTCTGCCTGGCGCTGCTCGTCAGGAACCGCGGCCGGGTCGACGAGGACCTCAGCCCCTCGAACCCTGACCCGACCCCCGCAGGGGCCGGAGCGTGAACCGGGACGACACGCGCGTCTTCGCGGGCATCGACGAGGCAGGCCTCGGTCCTCTGCTCGGGCCGCTGACGGTCGGTTGGAGCGCGTTCCGCGTCCCGCGCGGGCCCGTCAACCTCTGGTCGCGACTGGGTCGCGTGGTGACCGACGAGCCGACCGAGGACCGACACAAGCTCGTCGTGGCCGACTCGAAGAAGGTCTACTCGCGCACCCCACGCGGCAGGCGTCGGCTCGAATTGACAGCGCTCACGTTCCTCGCCCAGCTCGACCCCTTCGGGCTCGGTCCGCAGTCGGGTGCGGAGCTCTTGCGCCTGACCCCGCCCGCGCTCGCCCTGCCCCGAGAGGTCGTCGCCGATCATCCCTGGTACGAGCATCTGCCCGCCGAGCTGCCGGTGCACGTCCCCGCGGACCGGCTTTCGCTGAGGCGCCAGCAGCTGCGCTCGACCCTGCTGCGCACGGGGATCGACCTGTGCGACGCGGGGGTGCGTGTGCAGCCAGCCGGAGAACTCAACCGGCGTTGGGCCGTGACCGACAACAAGGCGCTCTCCCATTGGCACGTGACCGGCGGCGTGGTGCGGCACCTGTGGGAGACCCTGGCGGAGGAGGGGCTGGCCCTCTTCGTCGACCGGCTCGGCGGTCGGCGCCTCTACGCGCCCCTGCTCGCCGACCTGCTGCCCGGCGCGAAGGTCGAGGTGCGCTGCGAGCGCTCCGACCACTCCGAGTACATCGTGCGCGACGCCGCCCACAGCATGCGCATCGTCTTCGCCGAGCGCTGCGAGGAGCGGGCCTTCGCCGTCGCGCTCGCCTCGTGCCTCGCGAAGTACCTGCGCGAACTCTCGATGGAGGCCTTCAACGCCTACTTCGGCGAGTTGCAGCCGGGCCTGCGCCCGACCGCGGGGTACACGACCGACGGACGGCGTTGGCTCGCAGAGGCCGCGCCCGCGCTCGCGCGCTCGCTACACGCCACGGGTGTCCTGGTCCGAGAACGCTGAGCTGCCCGCGCCCGGCCTGCAGACTCCGGGGGAAGTTCCCCGCTCCCACAGGGACCGGTCCCCAGGCGCCGAGATATCCTTTTCGCCCCGTCATGAAGATTGCCATCCTCGGCGCCGGAATCTCCGGCCTCTCGCTCGCCCGCTTCCTCGTCGAGGGCGGCATCGACCCCACGGCCCTGCACCTGTTCGAGGCAGCGCCCGTCATCGGCGGGCTGTGTCGATCCAAGACGGTCGATGGCTTCACCTACGACGTCGCCGGCGGCCACATCCTGTTCAGCAAGGACGAGCCGGCGATGCAGTGGATGAAGGACTGCGCCGGCGGCGACGACGCCTTCGTGAAGCGCGACCGCAACACGAAGATCCGCTTCGGGGATCGCTGGGTGCACTACCCCTTCGAGAACGGGATCGGCGACCTGCCCAAGCAGGCCAACTTCGACTGCATCGCGGGCTACGTGAAGGCGTGGCACGAGCGGACTGCGAGCGGCTCCGAGGCGCCGGGCGACTTCGGCAGCTGGGTGCATTGGCGCTTCGGCGAGGGGATCGCCAAGCACTTCATGACCCCCTACAACGAGAAGATCTGGAAGCGCCCCCTCCAACAGATCACCTCGGGCTGGGTCGCCGGCCGCGTTCCGGACGCTCCGGTCGAGGACGTCCTGCGCGCGGCGGTCGGGATCCGCACGGAGGGCTACACGCACCAGTCGATCTTCTACTACCCGAAGGCGGGCGGCTTCCAGCCGATCACGGACGGCGCGGGTTCGACCCTCATGGGACGCATCCGACTCTCGACGCCCGTGACCGAAGTGCGCAAGCAGGGCGAGTCGTTCCTCGTCAACGGTGAGGAGTTCGACCGCGTCGTGTCGACCCTACCCCTAGACAAGCTGCCCGACGTCGTGGCCGACATGCCCAGCGACGTGACCGCAGCGATGCGCACCCTCGAGTACAACGGGATGATCTGCATCCTGGTCGCCCTCGACCGCGCGCAGCACCCGAACCTGTCGTGGATCTACCTGCCCCACGATGACCAGGGCCCTGCCAACCGGGTGACCTACATGTCGAACTACTCGCCGGGCAACGCTCCCGAGGGCAAGACCTCGCTGATGGCCGAGGTCACGTGGCCGATGCACACGCCCTTCCCGGGTGGGTCGATGGAGCAGGACGTGCTGGCCGGCTTCAAGAACGCCGGCTTGCTCGAGGAGCGCGAGGTGCTCTTCACCGACCGCAGCACGGTCTCCCACGCCTACGTGGTCTTCGACCACGACTACGACCGTCGGCGCAACGCGGCCCTCGGCTGGCTCGAGGCGCAGGGGATCACCCCCCTCGGCCGCTTCGGTCGCTACGAGTACGACAACTCGGACCAGTGCGTGATCAAGTCGCGCGCGTTGGCGGCCAAGCTGCTGCCCGAGCTGGCCCGGGGTTGAGTCAGGCGCGCCGGCCGAACACGCCGAACTGGTAGAGGGCGCCGACCAGTGTCCCGATGGGCAGGGTGGTCGTCGCGGCGAGCGAGCAGTACGCGGCCCCCACGGCGCCGAGCATCAACCGACCGCGCATGGGCAGCCCGAGTCGGCCGGCGGCCACGAAGCCCACGGCGAAACCGATCATGAGCGAGAACCTCGGCGGCACCCCGAGGGGCGTGACCAGGTCGGCCATGTCGAGCAGCAAGCCGACGACGATCGGGCCGAAGCTCCGGGCACGGGCTCCAGGTCCCTGGTCGGGACCCCCGAGGCCGGGGCCGGGGCCGCGCTCCTCCTCTCTCGGATCGAGGCGCTCGACCTCGACCTCGATGGGTGCCTCTCGGACTTGATCACACATGCGGTGGGAATCCCCTAGGGGAAAGCCTAGCTCAACTCCTTGTGGCGCAAAGGCTTGGAGAAGCCTAGCCGCTGACATCTCGCGGACGCTGGACCCAGCCACTGAGTGGGCTAGCGTTCAAGCAGGGGAGTTCGTCGCTCGTGAACAGACGCAGCTCGGGCATGGGTCCCCAACCTGACCGTAACGTCATCAAAACGGCATTCTTAGTTGGAGGCACACACGTCATCCTAACAAGCAAGAATAGTCACCCCCTGCCTCCCTCCGGAGGTCTCCCTCCCAGGGATTCGGCATCCATGAAGAACACGATCCTCGCGACCTTGATCGCACCTGCCCTACTAGTCGCTTGCGGCGGTGGTGGCGGTGGCGGCGGCTCCAGCTCCCCGGCTGCGCCGGGTGGGATGAGCTACGGGACACCCATCGCCGCCTACGTGGTCAAGGTGAGCATCGAGGCGAACGTGCCCACCATCTCCGGCCAGGTCACCTCCTGGTCGGTCACGCCCGCCCTCCCGGCGGGGCTGAGCC
>JAQBVH010000029.1 GCA_027623615.1 Planctomycetota bacterium
AAATCGACCGTCGCCAACATTCTTGAGAAGAGACTCAAAGACGGCGGCGCCAAAGTTGAGATTCTCGACGGCGATGTCGTCCGCACGAACCTCTCCAAGGGACTCGGTTTCAGCAAGGAAGACCGCGACACGAACATCCGCCGCATCGGCTTCGTCGCCAACCTGCTGGCCCGCAACGGGGCCTGCGCCATCACCGCCGCGATCTCGCCCTACCAGGGCGTGCGTGACGAGTGCCGCGGCATGTCCGACGCTGCGTTCATCGAGGTCTTCGTCGAGGCGCCCCTCGAGGTCGTCGAAGAGCGCGACACCAAGGGCCTCTACAAGAAGGCCCGCGCCGGCGAGATCAAGAACTTCACCGGCGTGAGCGACCCCTACGAGGAGCCGAAGAACGCCGAGATCACGGTCCACACCGGCAGCGAGGACATCGAGACGTCCACGAACAAGATCCTCGACTACCTGGTCGGCAAGGGCCTCGTCCCGCCGGCAACCGCCGGCGCCAACGCCTAGTTCACGACGAGCACGGTCCATCCCCGTTCCGACGCTCAGCGGGGCGCCCTCCTCCCGGAGGGCGCCCCGTGTGCGTGTCCGCAGGTGCTCGACCGAGGTGCAGACGCTTCCGGGCGGCGCTCGCGCAGGCCGCATCACTCCGAGAACAGGTGCTCGGACAACAGGGCCCGCGCTTGCTCCCAGCCGGTGCCAGCCGTGCGCTCCGACATCCCGAGCGCGGCTCCGGCATCGATCTCGGTCAGCCCGTAGAAGCAGCACAGCTCGACCAGCTTCACGAGCTCGGGGTGCTCCTCCTCGAGCTGTACCAGAGCGAGGTTCAAGTCCTCGACAGCCACCTGGCGCGGCTTCTCGGCCAGGGCCGGGATGAGGATCGAGCGCTCGGATCCCGCGCCTCGCCGGCTCGATCGCTTCGCGCGCGTGAGGTCGATCAGCACGCGCCGGATGGTCCGTGCCGCGACCTGCTTGAAGTGACCCAGCGACTCCGGCGCGAGCTGCCCGTCGATCAGACGCATGCAGCCCTCGTGCACGTTCGCCGGCTCGGACGTCATCAGGCCGCGCGCCAGGGCATGCAGCTGCGGGTAGAGCAGGTCGTACAGCTCGCACCGGGCGAGCGGGTCCCCCGCGGCGGACCGGTCGATCAGCTCGGGCGGCAGAGGCGTGGCCGGCATGGGTTGAGGGTACAGCTACTCCGCCCGGAGCCTGCGCGCGAGCCATCGCCGCCCAACCCGATGCGCCTTCGGCCGGAGGCCCTCTGCCTCCCCCGTGCGGCTGCCTGGAACACCTCCTTCGGTGGCAAGCCCAGCGAGCTACACTCGCCAGCATGCTGCGAGGAATCCACCCCGCCCTCTCGCCCGAGCTCCTGGCGACCCTCTGTCGCATGGGCCACGGCGACGAGATCGTGCTCGCCGACGCGCACTTTCCCGGGGAGAACCTCGGGCCGCCCGTGCTGCGCGCGGATGGGGTGGACATCGTGACCCTGCTCGAGGGGATCCTGCCCCTGCTCCAGCTCGACACCTACGTGGACGCGCCGATGGTCATGATGGACGCGGTGCCGGGGGAGGTGCTCGACCCGGCGGTCGAGGCCAGCTACCGCGAGGTAGCCGATCGCCTGCAGCCGGGCGTGCCAGCCGTCGGGCTCGAGGAGCGCTTCGCGTTCTACGAGCGCGCCCGGGGCGCGTTCGCGGTCGTCATGACCGGCGATCTGGCCAAGTACGGCAACGTGATCCTCAAGAAGGGCGTCACGACCGTCACCTGGCCTTCCCGGTCTTGAGACCGGAAGGGGGCCCCAGGAATGCCGATTCCTGGCCCGCAGACCCATTGGTGGGCCCGAATGTAATGTAGGTGTAAGGCGGTGCGTTGCTACCTATGCCCGGTTGGCGGCTTGGCTCGATCGCTTGGAAGGCCACTCCCCGACCTGCCGCGGAGGGGCCACTTCCCACACGCCCCCGAGCCGCTCCATGTTCCTCCTGCTCGCAGTTCTCTCGTCGTTCTCCGCCACGCCCCAAGAACCCGTCGAGGCCTACTGGCGCGGCACGCGGGTCACCCTGCCCTCCAACGCCGATGCGATCGCCCACGTGATCAGCGCGTTCGGGCCCGGGATCCTCGAGCCGACGGTGACCGAGGCCTCCTTCGCCGACCACACGTTCGGCCCCGGCTGGACGGACCTGGACGGTGACGGGCTGGTCGACGTCGCCTCCGTCGGTCTAGACGGCAGCTTCGCCCTGGCCCGCAACCGCGGGGACGGGGAGTTCGAGGACGTGACCGAGGCCTTCGGGATCGGCGACCTGCGGCCGGTCAGCCTGGCCGCCTTCGCCGATTACGACGCCGACGGGGATCAGGACCTGTTCCTCGGCACGCGCACCGGCGACCCGTACCTCCTGCGCCGCGGCGCGGACGGGGTCTTCACGGAGGTGACCACGCCGGCTGGTCTGGCCGAGCTGGGACCGGTCTACCAGGCCCTGTGGGCAGACTACGACCAGGACGGTCGACCGGATCTGTTGCTCGCGGGTGCCCAGGGCCAGGCCCTGTACGCGAACTCCTTGGGTGGCGTGTTCCAGCTGGTCAAGCTGCCCACCGGCACGCTGATGCCTCCCGGCTTCGGCGGCAACCCGGGCGCGGGCAGCTGCGGCGCGGTGAGCATCGATGACACCTCGGCCTTCGGTGGTTGTCTCGAGGCGGCTGGGCAGCCCGTCATCGGCAAGCTCTACCCGTTGAGCTCCCACTTCAACGTCACCCCCGTCGGCTTGATCGGGATGGGCACGATCAGTCCGGTGGACAAGCTGCACGTGGTTGGTGTCGTGCGCGCGACCGGCGGCATCCGCTTCCCGGACGGCTCGCTGCAGACCTCGGCCACTGCGCAGGGTGCGCAGGGCGATGACGGCCCCCAGGGTCCGCAAGGGGACGAGGGTCCCGAGGGACCGGAGGGTCCGGAAGGCCCCCAAGGGCTCGATGGTCCTGAGGGTCCGGAGGGTCCTGCTGGTCCCCAAGGCGACCCGGGTCCCGATGGCCCGGAAGGTCCGGACGGCCCCCAGGGTCCTCAGGGGCCGACGGGTCCTCAAGGCCCCAAGGGTGACAAGGGTGACAAGGGTGACAAGGGTTTCCCGGGCAGTGAAGGCTGGGACATCACCCCGACCAAGCTCAGCGCCGACCGCTACATCGAGTGCAACAACGGCTTCTGGTCCCACGACGCGACCATCGTCAACCTGACGATGCTCAACGGATTCACCATCCTCAACGACCTGCACATCCCGGGCACGATCCACGCGGGCAACATCGACATCGCCGGCAGCCTGACCGTGCCGCTCAGCGTCTACTGCAAGAAGGTCTTCGCCGAGGATGCGGACGTGAACACGGTGGTCAGCGATGCGATGGACACCCTGTTCATCGACGCCGACGTGGGCTTCTTCGACGTGCTCGTCAAGGGCTCCGGCACGTTCAAGATCGACCACCCGCTCGACCCGGAGAACAAGTACCTCTCCCACTCGTTCGTCGAGAGCCCGGACATGCTGAACGTCTACAACGGCAACGTCGTGTTCGACGGCCGCGGACAGGCGCTCGTCGAGCTGCCGAGCTACTTCGAGGCACTCAACCGTGACTTCCGCTATCACCTCACCTGCATTGGCGGCTTCGCGCCCGTGTACGTGGCCGAGGAGGTCGCCGGCAGCCAGTTCCACGTGGCCGGCGGCGCGCCGGGCCTCAAGGTCTCGTGGCAGGTGACCGGCATTCGCCAGGATCCCTTCGCCGACCAGCACCGCGTCGTCCCCGAGCAGGACAAGCGCGGCGCGGAGCGCGGCAAGTACCTCTTCCCCGCCGCCTACGGCAAGACCGAGGAGCACGCGCTGCGCCGACTGCCGATGGAGGCCACCCAGCGCTGAGCGGCTGGACCGTGAGCATCCCTCCGCGCGTCGGAGGGGAAAAGGAATGGCGCGCAGCGCCGCTCCAAGTCAGGGGGGAGGCGACGCCTTCCCCCTGGCCAATTGGAGGGACTTCCCGCGCTCGCGAGGGCAGGAGCGCGCAAGCCCAACTGGACGCCCATTCGGCCCCGCAGCACCGCGCTCGGAGGGCAGCGACGACCCGCTTCGGCCGCGACCGCGGGCCCTTCCCCCGCTGGGTCGCCAACTCCGCTGGCGCGCGCCCGTAGCCCGAGCCAAGCCCGGATCTGCCCCGTATACTGTTTCGCCCCTTGATCCCCCAGGACAGGCTCAGGATGAGCCCCTTCGCGGGTCGACCAAGAGGGTCCGGCCTCCTCTCCTCCCCCAGCCCTCGATGCAGAGCTCCCGACGTCCCCTGCGCCTGACCCTCGGCATGTGCCTGGCCCTGTCGCTGACCGAGCCGGCCCTGGCCTACATTGGACCGGGCGCCGGCTTCGCAGCGGCCGGCTCCTTGCTCGTGCTGCTCGGCACCTTCGCGCTGGCCTTCGGCATCATCATGCTCTGGCCGCTGAAGGTCGTGATCAAGGTCTTCTCGAGGCGCGGGAAGGGCAAGGCCAAGGTCAAGCGCGTGGTCATCGTCGGCCTCGACGGCTTCGACCCGGGCCTCGCCAAGCAGTACATGGACGAGGGCAAGATGCCCAACTTCAAGAAGCTCGCGGAGGCGGGCCACTTCTCTCCGCTCGGCACGGCGATGCCCTCGATCAGTCCGGTGGCGTGGTCGACCTTCGCGACAGGGGTCGACGCCTCACGGCACAACATCTACGACTTCCTGACGCGCGACCCATGCTCGTACATGCCGGTCCTGTCGTCGACCGACACGCGCACCGTGCCGCGCACGCTCAACCTCGGCTTCGCCAAGGTCCCGTTCGGTCAGCGGGCGGTCTACAAGATCCTCCAGAGGAGCCAGCCCTTCTGGAAGCTGCTCGGGCAGAACCACGTGTGGTCGTCGATCCTGCGCGTGCCGATCACCTTCCCGCCGCAGAAGTTCAAGAACGGCACGCTGCTCAGCGGCATGTGCGTCCCGGACTTGCAGGGCACCCAGGGCTCGTTCTCCTTCTACTCCACCAAGGACAAGAAGGGCGCGCACATCGGCGGTCAGCAGTTTCGCGTCGTGCGCCGCGGCAACAGGATCGAGTCCGCGCTGAAGGGTCCGCCGGGCAAGGACGGGCACGCGCTGAAGTGCCCCTTCACCGTCGAGCTCGACGACGCCGCCCGCAAGGCCAAGATCACCGTCGCTTCGGTGACGGTCGAGGTCGGCTTCCAGGAGTACACCCCCTGGCTCGAGGTGCCCTTCGACGGCGTCACCGGCATCGCGCGCATCTACCTCCAGGACTGGGACGAGCGCGACGTCGGGATCTACGTCACGCCGATCAACATCGACCCGGAGTCCCCGGCGATGCCGATCAGCCACCCCTTCGTGTACTCCATCTACCTGGCGAAGATGATGGGCAAGTACGCGACCCTGGGCCTGGCGGAGGACACCTGGGCGCTGAACGAGCGGGTCATCGACGAGAAGGCCTTCCTCGACCAGGCCTGGCTCATCTTCGAGGAGCGCAAGCAGCAGCTCTGGGACGCCCTCGACAAGACCAAGCGCGGACTGGTCACGTGCGTGTTCGACACGACCGACCGCATCTCGCACATGTTCTACCGCTACCTCGATCCGGATCATCCGGCCAACGAGGGCAAGGACACCGAGAAGTTCAAGAACGTCATCCCCGAGCTCTATGCGAAGATGGACGCGTTCCTGCCGGAGATGATGGAGAAGGTCGGCATGGACGACGACACCGTCTTCATGGTCATCAGCGACCACGGCTTCTGCAACTTCACCCGCGGGGTCAACCTGAACTCGTGGTTGCGGGACGAGGGCTACCTCGTCCTCAAGGACGGCAAGAAGGTGGGCGCCGACTGGTTCATGGACGTGGACTGGGCGAAGACCCGCGCGTTCACCCTCGGCCTGACCGGCGTCTTCATCAACCGCAAGGGCCGCGAGCGCAACGGCATCGTCGAGCCTGGCGAGGAGGTGGACAAGCTGACCCTGGAGCTCAAGCGGAAGCTCGAGAAGCTGGTGGACCCGAAGACGGGCAACCCGGTGATCAACGAGTGCTTCGTGACCAAGCAGGTGCACGACGGGCCGTACGCGGACCTCGCCCCCGAGCTCCTGATCGGCTACCACCGCGGCTTCCGCCACTCCTGGGACTGCGCCACGGGCGCGGCCTCCGAGGAGATCTTCACGGACAACACCAAGTCCTGGTCCGGCGACCACTGCGTCGACCCGCGGCTGGTGCCCGGCTCCTTCTGGTGCAACCGCAAGGTCAACACCGAGGAACCCGCCCTGTCCGACATGGCGCCGACGGTCCTCGACCTGTTCGGGGTCGAGATCCCCGGCTACATGCTGGGCGCGCCGCTGTTCGGTGAACGCACCAAGCGCACGCGCCGCTCAACGGACAAGCTGCCCAAGTTCCAGGTTGCCGAGAAGGCCGCCGACGAGGAGGCACAGGTCTGATGAACCTCCCCCGTTGGACTGCTTACCTGGCCCTGGCCGTCGTCGGCGTCGTGCTCCTGACGGCGATCCCCAAGAAGGGCGAGGCCTCGCCCTCCGAGGGCGCGGCCGAGGCCGCGCGCGCCGGCAAGCCCGTCGAGACCAAGTACCCGCGCATGGTCGTGCTCGGAATCGATGGCCTGGACCCGGACATCCTCAAGAGGGTGATCGCGGATCACCCCGGCAAGATGCCCCACTTCGAGGAGCTGATCGCGGAAGCGGACGGCGTCGTCGATCTCGGCACCTCCACCCCGCCCCAGAGCCCGGTGGCCTGGTCGAACTTCATCGTCGGCATGAACCCCGGCGGCCACGGCATCTTCGACTTCGTGCACCGCGATCCGGAGGAGTACGGCCCGCTGGCCGGCACGATCACCAAGGCCAGCGCCGGCTCGTACTGGCTGCCGGGCCAGTGGAAGTTCCCGACCTCCGAGGGCGGCGACGCGAACCGCTCCGGCAAGGCCTTCTGGACGATCCTGGGTGAGAACGGCGTGCCGGCCGACGTCTGGCGCATGCCGATCAACTTCCCGGTCGAGGCCTCGAAGAAGGGCTGGTCGTTCCCGGGCATGATGACCCCGGCGGTCGACTCATCCTACGGCGAGGCCAGCCTCTACTCGACCGACCCGGCCGTGGTCGGCGACAAGGTCTTTTCGATCAACCTGCGCGACGGCGTGGTCAAGACGAAGCTGCTCGGCCCGTCCAACGCCTTCAAGGAGGGCGACCCGCGCACCGAGGTCCCGTTCGAGATCTACGCCGACGAGGAGAACGACGTGGCCGTGGTCGACATCGCCGGCAGCACCCTGGTGCTCGAGCCCGGCGAGTGGAGCACGTTCGTGCGCGTGAGCTACGACATGCTGCCGATGGGCATCGGCGCCCAGGGCGGGATCGTGCGCTTCTACCTGCGCTCGGTCAGCCCGAAGCTCGAGCTGTACGCCTCGCCGGTCAACGTGGATCCGACGTCGCCGATCAACCCGGTCTCGTCTCCGGACTCCGCTGCCCAGAAGCTCGCCGAGCGCATCGGCCTCTACTACACCCAGGGCATGGCCGAGGACGTCAACGCCCTCAAGGCCGAGATGCTGACCGACGCCGAGTTCATGCGCCAGGCGCAGCTCGTGTACCAGGAGCGCGGCGCCATGCTCGAGATGGCCCTCGACAAGTACATGAAGAACGAGGAGGGCGGCTTCCTCTTCTTCTACTACTCCTCGGTCGACCTGTGCTGCCACATGATGTGGCGTCACCAGGACGAGCAGCATCCCAACTACGACCCGAAGGTCGCCGGGGAAGACTCGACCTGGTGGTCGGGCCGCGCCGGAACCACCTGGCACGACGTCGTCGACGACCTGTACATCCGGATGGACGAGGTCCTGGGCGACATCCGCAAGAGCGTCGGCAAGGACACGACGATCGTCGTGATGAGCGATCACGGCTTCGCGCCGTACCGCCGCAAGTTCTCGTTGAACACCTGGCTGCACGACAACGGCTACCTGGTCTTCAAGGAGGGCTTCGGCAAGGAGCAGCCCCTCGATCACGCCGAGTACAAGCCGATCCACATCTACGACCGCAAGGACGGCGAGTACACGGTCGACTGGTCGAAGACCAAGGCCTTCGGGATGGGCTTCAACGGCCTGTACCTGAACCTCGCGGGCCGCGAAGCCCACGGCTCGGTCAAGGCCTCCGAAAAGGGCGACCTGATCAAGAAGCTCAAGGCCGGGCTCGAGGAGATCTACGACGGTGAGGTCCAGGTCGTCACGGCGGCGGACATCGCCACCGAGGTGTACTCGGGCGACCGCGTCAAGGACGCCCCCGACATCCTGGTGGGCTACAATTCAGGCTACGGGAACTCCGACGAGGCCTCTCTGGGCCGCGTGACGGCCGAGGTGCTCTCCGACAACCTCGGCGGCACCTTCAACGGCAGCCACCTGATGGACCCGGAGCATGTGAAGGGCACGATCCTCTCCAACCGGCCCCTCGGAAACCCCGACCCGCGCCTCGAGGACCTCACCGTTGAGATCCTGCGTTACTACGGCATCAAGCCGGCGCCCGACATGGTCGGGAAGCCGGTATTCAAGAACTGACCCCCCCTAGACAACAAGGAAGCCTGACATGTTCGGTGGCGGCAACAAGATCAAGGTCGACAAGGACCTCCTGGACCGCGTGAAGAAGATCTCGGAAGTGGCGGGCTACGCCTCCCACGAGGAGTTCGTGCACCACGTGCTCGAGCGCGAGCTCGCCCAGTTCGAGGACGCGCAGAGCGACGACGACATCACCGAGAAGCTGCGCGGACTCGGCTACATCAGCTAGCCCGCACGCTCCTCCAGCACACGAAACCTCATCAGGCCCCCGCCCCAGGCCATGAACGTGATCAACGGCGCCGTAACGGCGATCTTCAACGTCCTGCTCACCCCGCTGGAAGCGGTGGGGTGGATGTTCTCGTTGATCATTGTCAGCGGGATCTTCGGCGTCCTGGCGCTGGTGATCTTCAAGCACATCTCCAACCAGAAGGGGATCAAGGCGGCGAAGGACAAGATCAAGGGTCACATGATCGAGATCCGCCTTTACCAGGACGACCTGGGGCAGGTGGCCAAGTCGATCGGCAAGGTGCTGTTCTACAACACCAAGTACATCGGCCTGAATTTCGGTCCCTTCATCCCGCTCATGTTCCCGTTCGCGCTGGTCGCGGCGCAGATGGTCGTGCGCTACGGGTTCGACCCGGTCCCGATCGAGGCCCAGGCCGGCAGCCTGCTGGCCGGTGAGGGCATCACCCTCAAGGTCGAGTTCGACGAGGACCACAAGGCCAACGCGCGGGAGGTGCAGATCCTCCTGCCGAACGGGGTCGAGCAGGTCTCGAAGGTCGCCCGCATCCCCTCCAAGGGGATCGCCGTGCAGGAGCTGGTCGCGACCGCGCCCGGCACCCACAGGATCACGATCCAGGTGGGCGAGACCACGGAGGTCAAGCTCCTGCACGCGGTCGACCCCGCCGCAGAGGAGCCCGCCGCGCGGCCGCGCTACATGCAGCCCGAGCGCACCGGGAGCTTCCTGATGTCGATCCTGTGGCCCGCCGAGGACACCGTCGCTGAGGCCGGCATCAGCCGCATCTCCTTCAACAACGCGGACATCCCGACCGCCTATCCGGAGCGCGACTTCGGCTGGTTGCCGGGGTCCGGTCCGGTCGGCGTGCTCCTGTGGTTCGTGGTCTTCTCGATGCTGTTCGGCGTCGTGGCCCTCAAGCCCCTCGGCGTTCAGATCTGAGGGTGTTCTCGCCCGGCATCGAACGCGCCCTGCGGGCGGCACTCGAGGCTCACGGCGGTCAAACCCGCAAGGGTGGCGACATGCCCTACATCGTGCACCCGCTGCACGTGGCGCTCCTGTTGGCCCAGGCTGGCGCCGACGAGGTCACGATCCAGGCGGGAGTGCTGCACGACGTGGTCGAGGACTGTGACGAGTGGACCGCCAGGCGGCTCGAGGCCGAGTTCGGCCCCGAGGTCCGGGCGATCGTCGCTGAGCTGACCGAGGACAAGTCCAAGTCCTGGTTGGAGCGCAAGCAGACGGCCGTCGACCACGTGGCGGACATGGGCGAGCGGGCCCTCACGGTCAAGGCCGCCGACAAGCTGCACAACCTGTCGAGCCTGCTCGCCGACCTGCGCGCCGCGGACCATCCCGACGAGGTGTTTCGCCACTTCACGGCCTCCGGCCCCGAGACCCTGGCCATGTCGCGCAGCCTGGTCGAGGCGCTGGTCCGGCGCCTCGAGAACGACCTCGCGCGGTCCCTGCTGGAGACCCTCGAGGCGCTCGAGGCTCACCTGGCCGATTGAATCGGTCTGTTGGGTAAGCCCATTCGCGTCTGCGCCGCGCTCGGCCTCAACGGTCTTGCGCCCGCGGGCCCGCGCCCCTGCAATAGGAACATGCGCATCCTCGTCGCCCTGCTCGTCGCCCTGGGACTCGCAGCTCCTGCTCCCGCGCAGCTGAAGAAGGAGCGCCTGCCCGAGCTCGGCTTGCCCACCTTCTACCGGCCGCGGCACTTCGAGATCATTCCGTTGCAGCCGGGGACCGAGTACAAGATCCTCTACCTGCGCGAGCTGCCGGCTGCCGAGCGTGGCCGCAAGATCGAGCCGCGGGCCTTCCGCCCGGACCTCAACGTCGTGCGTCTCGAGAAGCGCGCGGCGGTCACGGGCACCGGCAAGCAGGACGAGGGTCCCAAGGTCTTCAGCCTGTCCACATGGATCGAGCATGAGCGCGCCTTCAGTGGTTGGAAGGCCGAGCTGGTCGGTCCGGGGAAGAAGGACAGGGACTTCCTGACCCACGTGTTCGAACTGACGGGGCCCCCAGCGGAGGGCAAGTCGCTCGAGATGCGCGGCTACGCCTACGTGTGGGAGACCCCGGGTTACTTCTACTGCCTCGTCGGTCGCTGCGCGAAGGACGACTACGACGAGATGGAGGAGCTCTGGCAGGACGTCGGCGAGAAGATGAAGGTCGCCGAGCCGGAGACCTCCGAGCGGGACGCGAAGAGGCTCGAGCGCATGTACCGCGACTCGAACCTGCCGCACATTCCTTATCGCATCAAGGTGCGCGAGGCGATGATCGGGGACTGGCAGGCCGAGGACACCGAGAACTACATCGTCGTCTTCAACACGCCCGACGAGCCCCTGGTGCGCAAGGTCCTGCGCGACCTCGAGACGATCCGCGAGTCGTACATCGAGCTGTTTCCGCCGGCGAAGGAGATCGAGGCGATCTCGACCGTGCGCATCTGCGCCAACCGGGACGAGTACATCTCCTACGGCGGTCACCCGCTCTCCGCGGGCTACTGGAACAGCCGCCTGGAAGAGCTCGTGCTCTACGACGCACAGAAGCAGGAGAAGGGCGAGCGTCCGGACGACTCGGACACGTTCGTGGTGCTGTACCACGAGGCCTTCCACCAGTACATCCACTACTCGACCGGAGAGCTGCCGCCGCACTCGTGGTTCAACGAGGGCTACGGCGACTACTTCTCGGGCGCTGTGATCAGGAACGGCAAGGTGCGGAAGATCGGGGTCAACCCCTGGCGCTGCGGCCTGATCCAGGCCGTGATCGAGGGCAAGTTCAGCTTCGAGCCGGTGCCGTGGAAGGACATCATCGAGTACTCCCAGGGCCAGTACTACACGAACGCCGGCCCCAAGTACGCCCAGGGCTGGTCGATGATCTACTTCCTCCTCCACGCTCCCGTGGTGAAGAAGCACCCCGAGTGGGAAGCCATCCTGCCCACGTACTTCGAGACCTTGAAGGCGGAGTACGCCAAGCAACTCGAGGAGCTCGGCGAGCACCCCGCCCCGGAGAAGAAGGCCGGCGCCGGCCAGCTCGCCCGCGAAGCAGCCCTCAAGGCGGCCTTCGCCGACGTGGACCTCGAGGAGATCCACGGGGAGTGGGCGACCTTCACGCTGACCCTCGAGGATCCGCGCAAGTAGTAGAGATACGGAGTCGGCTTCGCGCTGCGCGCGCGAGCTGGTGGGGGACCGGGGCTCCAAGCCCTACCGCTGGATCTTCGTCGTCTTCCCCGGCTCCCAGGTCCAGGCAGGCAACGCCGAGATCCTCTCGGACACCTTGCTGCTCGGCTTGGCCCTGCCGAACGTGCTCGGGCTGTACTTCCTGATGCCGGAGGTGCGTCGCGCCCGCGACGACAACTGGCGGCGCCTGAGGAGCGGCGCGATGGACGTCTGAGGGGCGCGCACTAAGCTCAGGGGCATGCGCGCCTGGATCCTTGCCGTTGCTCTTGCCTTGCCTGTCTCCGGCCAGCAGCGCGCCGGCTCCGCCCAGGTCGACATCACTCCGCAGGGCCCGACCCGGTTGTCGGGCTACGGCTCGCGACGCGCCGAGACAGCGATCGTCGCCCAGCCGCTGAAGGCCACCGCCCTTGCCGTGGGGGAGCCGCCGGTCGTCGTGATCGCGGTGGACAACTGCGGTGTGTCCGCTGCGGTGC
>JAQBVH010000030.1 GCA_027623615.1 Planctomycetota bacterium
CGGCCGCGTTCTGCGGCAGGAGCGCGCCCATGGCGGCCGCGCCGATGCCCATGCCCGAGACACGCAGCAGGCCGCGGCGACTGATGTGGCGGCGCAGGTCGTGGAGCTCACTCATGGGTCTTGGTCTCGTCGAGGCCGTAGAGGGTGTGGACCACCAGCGTCCAGGCCGAGAGCTCGGTCTGCGTCGTTCCCTCAGGAGCCTCGATGTCCGAGCACAGCGCGGCGGCGAGCTCCGGGACCTCGTCGTAGTAGTGGCGCAGGTCGCCGAGCAAGGTCCGCAATACCCGCGCCCGCGACTCGTCCGGAAGACGCCCCGTGACGGTCTCATGCAGCAGGGCCAGGCGCGCGCCGTCCTCCAGCGTCGGGCCGGAGAGCGCCGTGCGCGCCAGGTGCCGCGCCGCCTTGAGGTACTCCGGTTCGTTCATGAACAGGAGCGCTTGCAAGGGCGTATTCGTGCGCTCCCGGCGCGCGGTGCACTCCTCTCGGGTAGGCGCGCCGAGCAGCGACATCTGGACCGGCGGCATGCCCCGCTTCCAGAAGGTGTAGACGCTGCGCCGCCGGGTCTGGTCGCCCGTGTCGGCCTGGTAGTGGCGTGGGTACGAGCTGGGCAGGGTGACCGCCTCCCAGACCCCGGCGGGCTGGGGCGGCTTGACGCTGGGTCCGAAGCGTTCGGGGTTGAGCAGCCCGCTCGTGAACAGGATCTGGTCGCGCAGGACCTCCGCGTCGAGCCGGAAGCGCGAGCCACGGCCGAGCAGTCGGTTCTCAGGGTCCGCCGCGAAGCGCTCGGGTGTGGCTGCCGAGGACTGGCGGTAGGTCGCCGAGAGGACGAGGCGCCGCAGCAGCGCCTGCACGTCCCAGCCCGAGTCCTGGAACTCCACCGCCAGGTGGTCGAGCAGCGCGAGGTGGCGCGGCCACTCGCCCTGGGTGCCGAAGTCCTCGGCCGTCTTCACCAACCCGACCCCGAAGAGCTGCTGCCAGGCGCGGTTGACCGCGACGCGGGCCGTGAGCGGGTGGTCGCCCGACACCAGCCAGCGGGCGAGGTCGAGGCGCGAGGGCTCCTCGCCGCTCAGGACCAGCGCAGGCAGGAAGGCCGGCGTCCCGCGCGGCACCTCCTCGAGCGGCCGCTCGTAGTTCCCGCGCTCGAGCAGGAAGGCCGGTCGGCGCTCCTCGCGTTCGCGCATGACCATCGCGGCGGGGACGGCGCGCTGCACTCCGTGGAAAGCATGCTTCGCCTCGTCGCGAACCTTGCGTGCGGCGTCGCGAGCCGTGGTCCGCTCGGCCTTGGCCTCCTCCTCCGCTTCGCCGAGGAGCTTCTCGAGCTCCGCGAGCTTCGCCTCGGCCTCGTCCAGCGCGGCCTCGGTGCGCGCCAGCTCGGCGGCCTGCGCTGCGTCGGGCAGCTCGAGGTACGGGGGCTGCAGCCCGCGCAGCTTGTCCTGCTGCGAGCTGCCCGTCTCGGGGTCACCGGCGAAGTTGTTGAAGAAGGCGGACAGGCCGTAGAACTCGCGCTGACTGATCGGGTCGTACTTGTGGTCGTGGCACACCGCGCACTGCACGGTCAGGCCGAGGAAGGCCGTACCGAACGCGGTCGTGCGGTCGATCACGTTGCGGTGCAGGCTCTCCTCCGGCAGCGCCGTGCCGCGATCGATGATCATGTGCAGCCGGTGCCACCCCGAGGCGATCAGCTGATCGGTGGTCGGGTCCGCGACCAGGTCGCCCGCCAGCTGGTCGGTCACGAAGCGGTCGTAGGGCAGGTTGTCCTCGAACGCGCGAATGACCCAGTCCCGGTAAGGGCTCATCTCGCGGTAGTGATCGTGGTGCACCCCGTTCGTGTCCGCGAAGCGCACCAGGTCGAGCCAGTAGCGCGTCATGTGCTCGGCATGGGCCGGGTCCGCGAGCAGTCGATCGACCTGGCGCTCGTAGGCCTGCGGGGACTCGTCGGCCAGGAACCCCGCGATCTCTTCGCGCGTGGGTGGCAGCCCGGTCAGGTCGAGGCAAACGCGCCGCAGGAGCGTGCGCCGGTCGGCTGCGGGGCTCGGCGCGAGGCCCTCAGCGGCGAGGCCTGCGAGGACGAAGCTGTCGAGCGGTTGGCGGCACCACTCACGCCCGCCGACCTCCGGCAGCGCGGGCGCCTCTGGGGCCGCGAATGACCAGAACTCCTCGTAGGGCGCGCCGGCCTCGATCCAGCGGCGCACGAGGTCGAGCTCTTGGGCAGTGAGGGCTTCCTTGTGGGAATCGCGCGGCGGCATGACCTCACCCGCGTCGTCCGTCGTCAGGCGGAACCAGAGCTCGCTCGCCTCCGGGTCGCCGGGCACGATCGCGGCGGCCCCGGCGCGCACGCGCGTGGCACCCTCGGAGCCCGCGCGCTCGTCGAGGCGCAGCCCGGCCTGGCGCTCAGCCTGATCGGGACCGTGACAGGCGAAGCAACGGTCCGCGAGCAGCGGCCGGATCTCGGCGTTGAAGCCCGGCGAGTCCTGGGCAGCCAGGGGAGCAAGGAGCGGGAGCAGCGCGGCGGTTCGAGGGAGGAGCGTCATGGGGTAGCGCCGGGATTGTGCCATCGACCCTTGGGACGCCGACGACCCAATTCGGGGCGCGGACCGGCCACCTGAAACGCCAGGACCCCGGTCGCAAGGCGACCGGGCCACGTGCTACACCCGCCCCGTGACCGAGCTGCGCTGTCCCGCCTGCGATCTGGCCGCCTCCTCCGCCGTGGGCGCGGGAGCCCACCTTGCCTGCGCCGGCTGCGGTCTCCTCTTCGCGGCAAAGATGCGGGAACCCGGCGCCGAGTGGTACCGCTCCTCGGGGATCTACGCGGGCGAGGACGAGGGCGTCCTCGACGCCAGGCACGCAGCGTTCTTCGGGCACGTCGCGCCCGGCCGCCTCCTCGACGCGGGCTGCGGCCGCGGCACGTTCCTGCGCGCGGCGCGCGAGCGCGGCTTCGAGGTGCGAGGCATCGAGCAGCAGACCGACCTGGTCACGCAGGCGCGGGGCGAGGGCCTCGACGTCCTCGCGGGAACGATCCCGGACTCCCTCAGCGCACTCGCGGAGTTCGACGCCGTGACGGTGTTCGATGTCCTCGAACACCTCGCCGACCCACTCGGTGCGCTCGAAGCCCTCCTCGCCGCCCTGCGCCCGGGCGGGAGTCTGGTGCTGTCCGTGCCGCGCGCAGACCGGCACCCGCCCGTGTTCGACCCCGTCGTCGACGCGCCGCCGCACCACCTGACCCTCTGGTGCCCCGCGGCGCTGCGGATCATCTTGGAGCGCGCGGGCGCAGCCGAGATCCAGGTCATCGCCCTGCCCTTGACCGCGCGCGACCTGTTCCTGCATCACCTCTGGCGGCGCCACGGCCGCGGCGCGCTCACCCAGGACCGTCGCGACGGCCTGACCCGGCGCTGGCTGCGGCTGCGCGTCGCTCTCCTGCGCGGTTTCAGCCGGGCGCGGGGTCACACCCTGGTTGCCATCGCACGCCGTCCTTCCTGAGACCGACTCACGATGGCAGGATCGGGGCGGCGCCTGGAGCAACACGATGAACGCAGCGAGCTTCCCCTACCCCGTCGGTGACGCCACCTTCGAGGGCTACCTGGCCGACGGCTCCGAGGGAACCTCCGCCCCGGAGCAGCGCGCCATCTCGACCGCTGCGCACCTCGCAACGACCCTGCTCCCCATAGAGGTCGAGGGCCAACGCGACGTACCCGAGCCCGGCGAGGTCGCGCGCCTTCGTGCTGGTGCACCTACCAGGAGCTCGGGGGCGCTGAACCCAGGTCTTCGCCTGGTCCATCGGCAGATCCTGGCCCTGACCAACGACACGGTCGAACTGCCCGGCTACGGCGGAGACCCCTTCCCCAACCGGATCCGGTTGACCTCCACCTGGCCAGCGACAGGAACGGGCGGCCTCGGCTCCGTGCTCGGCGCGTCCGCGGCCGGCGACCTCGATGGTGATGGCCGACTCGACTTCTACCCTCGACGCCGGGCCGGAGAGAAGGAGGAGTTGCTGGCGCTCTCGCTGGCGAGCAGCGATCCCCTGTTCCGGCACCGCGACGAAGCCAAATGGCGTCCCGGCTGGGGACCAGGCTACGGGTGTTGCACGCTTTCTACCGGGAAACATCCCGTGATCGTGCTGAGCGACCCGATCCAGTTCCTCGAGGTCTCGGTCCGCTGTCACCCGCCCGCCGGCGGGACCAACTGGACGGCGCGCTGGGGTGACGTGGGCGCGAGCTCCGGGGTGGCCCTGGCCCCGTGGCGGGACGAGGACGGCGACGGGGTCGACGACTTCCTCGCGGGCACGTCCGATTGGTTCTGGCACGGCAACGTCTGCGCGGGCGCCAACCTCCGCTGCCTGAGCGGAGCGCATGGGACCCTGCTCTGGATCCTTGACGAGGAGCAGGTCGGTCAGGATCGCTGACACGGCTCGGGCTCGACCACCTCACGGGTCAGGTTCCCTCGGACATGGCCGGCAAGTCCAGGCGGGGCGGCCACCAGCAAGCGTGCTGTGGGGAGGCGCAGCGAGGGGGGGCATCCCGCCGAGGTCCATCTCTGCGACGCGCGCTGCCGCGGCCCTTGGGTCGGGTGTGGGTGCGATGACCGAAGGCTCGTTTTCGAGTTCCTCCAGGCCCACGCTGAGGGCCCGCGCAGGGAGAGCCCGAGAACACACCCGGGTTCCGCTGAATTGCTGATAGGCTCGAAGCTTCGCGGCCGGGTTTCCTCCCCGCAGCCCGCTGCGTCTCTTCATAACCCTTCCGGATTATCCATTCAGGAGTCCCCATGTCCGTGACACTCCTCCCCGTCGCATGGCTCGCGGCGTCCGCGCTCGTATCCGTGCCCGACATCGAGGCCGATGCCCAGCGCTATCTGAACCTCAACAACGTCGACGTCCAGATGCTCGAGGTCCCCCCGGTCGTCGAGCCGACCTTCGTCGAGGTCGACATCAACGGCCTCCCCTTCACGCTGGATATCCAGCCTCATTCCATCCGCACGGCGGACTACGTCCTCTGGACGGACGTCGGCGGCGGCGTCATGGTCCCGGCGAACCCCGGCGCGCCGAAGACCTTCCGCGGCGCGATCCTCGAGGACCCGGGCTCGCTCATCGCGGGCTCGATCCTCCACGACGGACTGCACGCCAAGCTGATGTTCACCAACGGCGAGACCTACTGGATCGAGCCACTGGTCGCCAAGGTGCCCGGTGCGCGCATCGGTCAGCACGCCATCTACGCCGACGACGAGATCATTCCGTCGTTCGGCATCTGCGGCACGGACACCAGCGGCCACGTGGACACCCACGACGCCGATGGCGGGACGACCCTCGCCGCCGGTGGGTCCATCGAGATCGCGGAGCTCGGCCTCGACGCCGACTTCGAGTTCTTCCAGGACCAGAACAGCGACGTCCAGCAAACGTCCGGTCGCATGGAGCTGGTCATCAACACGATGAACACCCAGTACGAGAACGAGGTCGGGATCACCCACAAGATATCCGCCGTCATCGTGCGCACGGACGCCAACGACCCCTACACCTCGACGAACCCGAGCACCCGCCTCAGCCAGTTCCGCAACCACTGGAACAGCGCCCAGAGCGGCCTGCGCCGCGACGTCGCGGAGCTCTTCACCGGGGCAAACCTAGACGGCAGCGTGATCGGCATCGCCTACCTCGGTGTGATCTGCACCAGCAACGGCTACAACGTCGTCGAGAGCGACTGCTGTGGCTCGCTCGCTTGCGCGACCGACCTGTCCGCCCACGAGCTTGGCCACAACTGGAACGCGGGCCACTGTTCCGGCGGTTGCAACGCCACCATGAACTCGGGCCTGACCTGCACGAACCAGTTCATCACCGCCTCCGAGAACTCGATCATCAACCACCGCAACTCGCGGACCTGTCTCGATGACGGCACGATCCTGTACGAGGACGACTTCGAGTCGAACGACTTCACCGCCGGCGGCTGGACCGTCTCCGACAGCGGCCGTTGCAAGGTAGCCAAGCAGGCGGCCTACTCCGGCAACCGCGGCGCGCGCCTCAAGAAGGGCGGCGTGGGCCCTCCCGCCTGCACCATCGGCACGGACGAGACCTGGATCCACACCCCGTCCTTCAGCACCGTCGGGTGCAACTCCGTCCAGCTCTGGTTCCACGCGCACTACCGCAAGAACGAGCTGAACTGCGAGTTCCTGGACGTCCAGTACTCCGTCGGCGGCGGTGCCTGGGTCAGCGTCCTGACCATCGAGCAGCACGCCTGGGACTACTACCGCGTCACCCTGCCCGGCGGGGTCGCAGGCCAGAGCAACGTGCGGATCCGGTTCATCGGAAACGCCAGGGGTCAGGCCGAACGGGCCGAGCTCGACAACGTCACCGTCGTCGGTTTCTGATCCACCAATGAACCCAGCGCGGGGGCCGAACCAGGCTTGGTTCGGCCCCCTGCCTTTGCCATGCGCCCCCGCATCAAGCTCGCCTCCGACTGCCTGCCCGACGGCCGACCCATCGAGCTCTTCGAGCACGACGGACACCACGAGATCCGCTGCGGGGGCCTGTCGCTGATGGGCTCGCGCATGCGCCACTCCGAGGAGGAGCTGGCCCGGCTCGCCTGCCAAGGACTGCGCTCCGGTGCGCGCGTCCTGATCGGCGGCCTGGGACTCGGGTTCACCCTGCGCGCCACCCTGGACCTCCTGCCACCCGACGGCACAGCGATCCAGGTCGAGCTGATGGCGGCCGTCGTCGAGTGGAACCGTGGTCCCCTCGGCCACCATGCGGACCACCCCCTGGACGACCTGCGCACGGAGCTCGTGCTCGCCGACGTGACCAAGGCCGTGCGGCGCTACGAGGATGACCTCGACGCGATCCTGCTCGACGTCGACAACGGACCCAACCCTCTCGTCGCGGAGGAGAACGCCTGGCTCTACAAGCCCGTGGGGCTGCAGCGCATGCGTCGTGCGTTGCGGCCGGGTGGATGCCTCGCCATCTGGTCCTCCGAGGAGGTGCCGAGCTTCCCCGCGCGGCTGCGCAAGGAGGGCTTTTGCGACGTGGAGGCCCATCGGGTCACCGCGCGGCCGAACGGGAAGGGACCGCGGCACGCGGTGTTCCTCGGTCGCCGCCCCTGAAGCCTCCAGGGCCGATGGTCGCGTGGAACAGTACTTCGATCGGCCGCGAACGCAGGCTGGTGGTACGTTCGGACCTCTCTCTCCAGGGGCCATCTCCCACCCGGCCCCGAACGCTCCTGCCAGGGGTCCGATGTCTCTCCAACGTAGCTTCTCTCTCCCAACTCGCCCGTCCTGCGTCCTCACCCTCGGCGCGTTCCTCGCGCCGGCAGCTGCCGGTCAGATCGACTGGTTGACGTACCACGAGGACAACTCCTTCCTCGTCGCGTCGAGCAGCCTCGGGCTGAACGACAGCGAGGAGAAGGACTACGCCTGGGGCGACCTGAACCAGGACGGCTGGACCGATCTGGTCGTCGTGCGCAAGCAGCCCTTCACGACCTCGGGTCGGCGGGAAAACGTCTTGTTCCTCAACGAGAGCGGGACGCTGGTCGATCGAACCAGTCTCTACGCCGGCGCCTCCGACGTGGGCGGGGACAGCGGGTTCCTGACTCCGACCAATGATCGGGACGTCATCGTGGCCGACGTCGACCTCGACGGCTGGCTCGATGTAGTGACCTGCACGACGGTCTCGCCCGGTCAGCCCAAGCACGTGTCCCACCCGCGCGTCTACCGCAACCTCGGGAACGACGGCGGCGGCAACTGGCTCGGGCTGCGTTTCGAGAACGCCCGCTTCCCGGACTTCGGGACCTTCCCCAACTTCTGCGGGGTCGGGGTCGGTGACGTGACCGGTGACGGCTACCCGGACCTGTACTTCGCGCACTACCACCAGTCGGCGGATGTCGACCTGGACGACCGGCTGCTCATCAACGATGGAGCCGGGACCTTCCTCGACCAGTCATCGGCGCGCATGTCGAGCACGATGCTCGCCTCGAGCTTTGGCACCTCGGCGGTCATCGCCGACATGAACGGCGACGGGACCGCGGACGTGGTCAAGGACACGGCCCTGGGGTCGACCGGCGCCTCCGGCCCGCGCGTGACGCTGAGCTACAACGACCCGAGCAACGAGGGCTACTTCAACATCCTGCAGGAGTCGTACTCCGGCGCGCCCTACCACGTGTCGGCCGGGGACCTGAACCAGGACGGCAAGCTCGACCTGGTGATCACGGACGACGGGTCGGACCGCTACCTCCTGAACCAGGGCAATGACGGCTTGGGCCGAGTGCTCTGGAGCAACGCGTACACCTACAACACCGATGACGGGTTTGGATCGAACAACCTGATCATCGACATGGACCACGACGGCTGGCCGGACGTGCTGATCGCGGACGTCGACGTGGACATCTCCGGCTGCGGCCGGCGGCTGCACATCTTCCGCAACCAGGGCGGCGCGGTCGGGGGCTTC
The DNA here is from genome assembly GCA_027623615.1 of Planctomycetota bacterium. Classification (GTDB taxonomy): domain Bacteria; phylum Planctomycetota; class UBA1135; order UBA1135; genus JALWOP01. The sequence goes on from JAQBVH010000030.1 coordinate 8,417, forward strand.
GTGAACCTCTCCGAGGAGTCCGGCTCGGGTTGGCGCGGCGTGTCCGGGATGACGACCACCGACATGCGCGGAACCCACGACATGGCGGTCTTCGACCTCGACAACGACGGGGATGAGGACCTCGTCCTTGGCCGCTGTGACGGGACCTCGGTCTGGATCAACGAACAGCTGATCGACTGCAACGGCAACGGTACGCCTGACGGGGACGACATCACGGGAGGGAACAGCCAGGACTGCAACGCCAACGGCATCCCCGACGAGTGCGAGGCGGACTGCGACTCGGACGGCGTCCCGGACGGCTGCGAGGCCGACTGCAACGCCAACGGGACTCCCGACGACTGCGAGTCCTTCAGCGACTGCGACGCCAACGGCACTCCGGACGACTGCGAGTCCTTCAGCGACTGCGACGCCAACGGCGTCCCGGATGAATGCCAGGCCGATTGCGACAGCGACGGCACGCCCGACGCCTGCGAGGTCGACTGCAACGCCAATGGGACACCGGACGACTGCGAGTCCTTCAGCGACTGCGACGCCAACGGTGTCCCGGATGAGTGTCAGGTCGACTGCGACAGCGACGGGACCCCGGATGCGTGCGAGGCCGACTGCAACGCCAACGGTACTCCCGACGACTGCGAGTCCTTCAGCGACTGCGACGCCAACGGAGTCCCGGATGAGTGCCAGGCCGACTGCGACTCCGACGGCACTCCCGACGCCTGTGAGGTCGACTGCAACGCCAACGGCACTCCGGACGACTGCGAGTCCTTCAGCGACTGCGACGCCAACGGCATCCCCGACGAGTGCGAGGCGGACTGCGACTCGGACGGCGTCCCGGATGGCTGCGAGGCCGACTGCAACGCCAACGGGACTCCCGACGACTGCGAGTCCTTCTCAGACTGCGACGCCAACGGCGTCCCCGACGAGTGTCAGGCCGACTGCGACTCCGACGGTACTCCCGACGCCTGCGAGGTCGACTGCAACGCCAACGGCACTCCGGACGATTGCGAGTCGTTCGCTGACTGCGACGCCAACGGCGTTCCGGATGAATGCCAGGCCGATTGCGACAGCGACGGCACGCCCGACGCCTGCGAGGCGGACTGCAACGCCAACGGCACCCCCGACGACTGTGAATCCTTCAGCGACTGCAACGCCAACGGGGTCCCGGACGAGTGCGAGGCAGACTGCGACTCCGACGGAACTCCGGACGAGTGTGAGGCCGACTGCAACGTCAACGGTACTCCGGACGACTGCGAGGCCTTCGACGACTGTGACGCCAACGACGTGCCGGACGAGTGTGATCCAGACAGCGACGGCGACGGAACGCCGGATGCCTGCGAAATCAGCAGCAGCTACTGTGGCCCGGCGATCCCCAACTCCAGCGGGGCCGGCGCGCTGATCGACGCCTTCGGGAGCGACCAGGTGGCAGACAACGACGTCACCCTGCTCGCGACCCAGCTCCCCGTGAACCAGTTCGGCTACTTCCTCACCAGCACGACCCAGGCCTTCGTGCCTCAACCGGGGGGCTCCCAGGGGAACCTCTGCCTCGGGGGACAGATCGGGCGCTACTCCCAGCAGCTGGGCAACTCAGGTGCCGCCGGGGAGCTGTCGCTCACGCTTGATCTGACCGACATGGCCGGCTCCGCGCACGACCAGGTGCAGCCCGGGGAGACCTTCAATTTTCAGACCTGGTTCCGCGACAAGAACCCGCAGCAAACGAGCAACTTCACGGACGCGATCTCGATCACGTTCCAGTAGAGCGCCGCGAGCGGGCGCGTCTGCTCCGTCACGCGGACGAGTGAGGTAGGCTGCGTCCTCCATCATGCGCCCCGCCTCCGCCGCCATCCTGCTCCTGCTCGCCTGGCTCCTCATCCCAACCGCCGCGGGCCAGGGCTCGGCGTCGGACTACGAGCGAGCGTTCGGCCTGAGGGCGAGCCGCAGGGGAACCGTCCGAGGCGCCGAGCTCATCCACGGCTGGTCCAGCGACGGGACGCGCCTGTGGTTCGTCGCGGTCCAGGAAGGTGGCGGCACCGAGTACCGGGTCTGCGAGCTCGACACCGGTCGCATCAGCACGGCCTTCGATCACGAGCGCCTGGCCGGGTCCTACCGCGACCTTGGCATCGAGCTCGATCCGGACAGCCTGCCTGTCCGCCGCCTGGAGTTCGACGGCGACGGACGCCTCCGGCTCCTGCTGCATGGCGCCCCGCCGCGGGAGCTCCTGCTCGAGGACGGCGAGGTGCTCACCCTCGGGGACATCGACCCGGCCGGGCCCTTCGCCGTACCCCTGCGACCCGAGGGTCACCTTGGCACGGGGCGTCGCCAGGGTAGCGGACGGGTCGACCTGATCGTCAACAACGCGAGTGAGGACACGCTCAGGTTGGACTGGATCAGCGGACGCCGTGCACGCCAGTACGACGAGATCGCACCGGGGGAGACCCACGTCCAGGAGACGCGCGTCGGGCACCTGTGGAGAGTCGTGTCCGTCACGGACGACGCGGTCTGGGGCGACGTGCTGGCCCCCGAGCAGATCAGTCTGGTGAAGATCGACGGCCCCGCGGCCCCCGTCGACCCGCCGAGGGAGGTCGAGCCAGCACAGCTCGACTCGGCTCCCCGGGTCGTGTTCCGGGAGCACAACGCCTGGCTGGAGCGCCCCGACGGGAGCGAGGTGCAGCTCACCACCGATGGCACCGAAGAGCGCCCCCTCGCAGGTCCGGTCCTCTTCGCCCCCGACGGCAGCCACCTGGTCGTCCATCAGGAGCACCGGGCGGAGACGCGCAAGATCCACATGGTCGAGTCGTCACCGCGCGACCAGCTGCAGCCCAGGTTGCACACCGTGGACTACGCCAAGCCCGGCGACCCCCTGAGCGTCACCCTGCCCCGCCTGTTCGACGTGCGCAGCGCCCGGGAGGTGCGCCTCGACCGGGACCTCTACCCCAACCCGTGGAACGTCCGACAGGAGCACTGGGCCGCCGACAGCTCCAGCTTCTTCTTCGTCCACAACGAGCGCGGGCACGGGTTCCTGCGCCTGCTCGCCGTGGACCTGGCCGACGGGAAGACCCGCGTGGTGATCGATGAGGATCCCGAGACCTTCGTCGACTACAACCACAAGCTGTTCCTGCACCACCTCGAGGACACGGACGAGGTCCTGTGGACCTCGGAGCGCAGCGGTTGGAACCACCTGTACCGCGTGAACCGCAGCACGGGGGAGGCGCTGGCCGTGACCTCCGGCGAGTGGGTCGTGCGCGAAGTGGTCGAGGTCGATGAGGGCCAGCGCAGCGCTCGCCTGCGGGTGATGGGTATCCACGCCGGGCAGGACCCCTATCACGTCCACCACGCCATCGTCGACCTCGACAGCGGCGCGCTGACCGTCTGGACCGAGAGCGACGGCACCCACGCGGTGTGGCTCAGCGCGGACGGCAAGCACCTAGTCGCCACCTGGTCGCGAGCCGACCAGCCCCCGGTCCACGAGGTGCGACGCACCCTTGACGGCGCCCTCGTCGCGCAGCTCGGCGGCGCCGCTGCCAGCGCCAACCTCGCGGCCCGCTGAG
>JAQBVH010000031.1 GCA_027623615.1 Planctomycetota bacterium
ACGCTAGGCGCCGTGCGCGAGTCGATCCTTGGGGCGCTCGGCGAACCGCGCCGGGGAACGAGTGCGTAGGCGGGCTCAGCCCATCGGCCCCCCCGCGCTTCGCCCAGCGCCCCCTCGCTACGCAGTGCGGCATGGCCGATGCTCGCAGCATGACCATCCCCGATGAGTTCCGACGCGAGGTCTTGAGCCTCGACTGGACGGCGACACCGATCGAGGCCGCGAACATGATGAAGGACGGCGGCGTCGGCGCGCTGGTCCTGACCGTCGACGGGCGACCGCGCGGCATGTTGACCGACCGCGACCTCGCGCTCGGGGTGCTCGCCGAGGACGAGCCTCTCGACCGCGGCCCCGTGGGCCGCTATGGAACGGGCACCCTCGAGGCGGTCCCCGAGACGGCGGACCTGGTCGACGTGGTCCAGCTCATGCGCTCCCAGCTGGTGCGCCGGGTCCCGGTGGTCGACGCTGCAGGTGCCCTGGTGGGCATCATCACCTCCGACGATCTGATCGCCCGCTTCGGGGACGACCTCGGCGCGGCGGTCGCGGCGACGCGCGCCGGCTTCGATTACGAGGCCGCGCCGCCCGCGCCAATCAATTCTGTCCTGGGGAGGGAGTGATGCAGGCGATTCGAGAGAGCCCGGCCAGGGTCGTACGTATCGAGCCCGACGCCTCCGTTCGCGACGCCGCACGCGCCATGAAGCGGGCTGGCGTCGGCTGCCTGGTCGTGGTCAGCGACGGGAGACCCGTCGGCATCCTCACCGACCGCGACCTGTGCCTGCGCGCGATCGCGCCGCGGGTCGAGCGCACCGCGCCGCTGCGAGTGCGCGACGTGATGACCACTCCGGTCGAGTGTCTGCCCGTGGACGCGACGGTTCACGCAGCGGTGGGCCTCATGCGCGCGCTCGGTGTTCGCCGTCTCCCCCTGGTCGACGACCAGGGCAGCCTCCAGGGCCTGGTCGCCCTCGACGATCTCCTGGCGCTGCTCACGGGCGCCATGCACGACCTCGCGGTGGAGGGCCTGGAGAGTCGTCGTCGCAGCGCCTCCGATGGCCGCGAATCCAGGGCCCGCCAGGAGCTCGAAATGCTCTACGGGCAGCTCGTCGACGGTGTGCGGCAGGCGCGCTGGACCGCGCAGGAGGCCTTCCTGGCCGAGGTCGAGCACCTGAAAGATCGCGCAAAGGCGCTGTTCGCACGCTGACGGGAACACGCAGTTGCCTAGGATTCGCTGCGTGTCTCCGCCCCCCCATCAGGAGCTCCGGTTTCGATCCGTGCTCGCGGGCCTGTTGGATCCGGTCCTCACCATCGACGAGTTCGGGATGATCCTGTTCGCCTCGGACTCGGTCGAGGCCGTGTTCGGGTACGCGCCGGCGGAGCTCGAGGGACGCAACATCAAGCTGTTGATGCCCGAGCCCCACCACTCGGCGCACGACGGGTACCTGGCCAAGTACCGCGCGACCGGCGCGACCTGGATCCTCAACACGATCCGTGAGTTTGAAGCCGTGCGCAAGACCGGTGAGGTCTTCTGGGTCGAGCTCTCGGTGGCGCGCATCGACGTCCCGGGGGACGAGCGCCCCTACTTCACCGGCAGCTTACGGGACATCTCCGCGCGCAAGCAGATCGAGCACGCCCTCAGGGACAGCGAGGCCCGCTTCCACGCGATCTTCGACGCGGAGATCGAGCTGGTCGGCCTGCTCGACCGAGAGGGGCGCGTGCTGGAGATGAACCGGGCCGCCCTCGCATCCGGAGGCACGACCCGGGGCGAGGTCATCTCGCGCCCGTTCTGGGAGACGATCTGGTGGGTCGGCCGCGAGGACCAGGTGCGTGACTGGGTCGAACGCGCCGGCCGCGGCGAGATGATCCGCGAGGAGCTGACCCTCTCGGTGAGCGGCGCGACGATGCACGTCGACTTCTCCCTGAAGCCGATCCGCAACGATCGCGGCGAGGTGATCCTGCTCCTGCCCGAGGGCCGGGACGTGACCGCCCTCAAGGCTGCCCAGGCCCGTGAAACCGAGGTCCTGCGCGCCCTGGCAATCCTGGGTGAGCAGGCCTCCGTCCTGGCTCACGAGATCAAGAACCCGATCACTTCGGTCAACCTCGCCCTGCGCGCGGTGGCCGACAAGCTCGGCGCCGAGGAGGCTGAAGTGATGGAAGGCTTGATCACGGGCATGAGCAGCCTCGAGCGCAAGCTGCGCGAGACCCTCTCGTTCGCGAAGCCGCTCGAGCTCGAGCTCACGTCCTGCCCGTTGCTCCCGCTCCTGCTCGCCCCGGTCGACATCCTGCGCGACGAGGCAGAGATGCGCGGCGTCGATCTGCGCCTCGAGGTCGCGCCCGGCTTGCCGCCGGTCGAGGTCGACGCGGGGCGTCTCGAAGACGTCGTCACCAACTTGGTGCGCAACGCTCTCGACTCGGTCGCAGCGGAGGGAACGATCCTGGTCGAGGCCAGTGGTGGCGATGGGGACGTGCTGATCGTGGTCGAGGACGACGGGGCGGGCCTACCCGACCGGCCGGTCGAGGAGCTCTTTCACCCCTTCGTCACGACCAAGCCGGACGGGACGGGTATCGGCCTGGCCCTCGCGCGCAAGGTGATCGAAGCTCATCGCGGCAGCCTGACCGCCTGCGCCAGCGAGCGCCTGGGCGGCGCGCGCTTCGAGCTGCGCCTCCCCAGGGGTGACCGGCCTACGGCCTAGTGCGTAGCGCCGTCCGGACATGGGCGCAGGCGGCATCTTTCCTGTCCAACCGGTCGCGTCGGCATCTATCCTCGCAGCCAGGAGCGAGGTGACCCATGGATCGAGTTCAACCCATCCGGATCTTCCTGATCGACGACCAGGCCCTCTTGCGGGCCGGGTTTCGAAGCTTGCTCGAGCAGGTCGCGGGCCTCGAGATTCTCGGTGAGTCCGGTGACGCGCGCGAGGCCCTGGGAGCGATCGAGGAGGAGCGGCCCGACGTGATCCTGCTCGACATCACCATGCCGAGTCTGTCCGGCATCGACGCGATTCCCCTGATCCGCAAGGCCAGCCCACGCAGCCGGATCGTGATGTTGACCCACCACGAGGGGCAGTCGTTCGTCGACCAGGCCCTCAAGGCGGGCGCCGACGGGTACCTCTCGAAGGACTCGGACCCCGCCGAGCTGCGCGTCGCGATCCAGGCCGTGCACCGCGGGGACGCCTACGTCTCGCCGAAGGTGTCCGGCGGGCTGATCAACAGCGCTCGCGGCGGGGAGAGCGGGACCGGTCCGGACGGGGTGGGGATCGCGAGCCTGACTCCGCGGGAGCGCGAGGTCTTCCAGCTGCTTGCCGTGGGCAAGAGCAACAAGGAGGTCGCCTACCAGCTCGGGATGAGCCTCTCGACCGCCAAGAAGCACCGCGAGAACCTGCAGCGCAAGCTGCGCGTCGGGTCCGCGGCCGAGCTGGCGCGGATCGCGATTCGCGAGGGGCTGCTCAGTACCTGAAGCATTGGCCCGTGCGCACCTGTCCCCATCTCGGCGGGAGCCCCGTCTGCCGAGGATGGTTTGATGTGCCTCCCCTCCGCCACGCACCCGATCGTGGTCGGCGCGAGCTTCGACGCCGCCCGATCAAGCCTCGGTCGCGGCACGCGCGCCTGCCTGGCTGCGGCGGCGGACCTGGCCCGCTGCTCGCGCAGCGAACTCGAGATCGTGCACGCGGTCGAGGTCCCGCTCTCCACCACGGGCCGAGCGCGCTTGCTCCTCGCCCGCAACCAGCTCTGCGCGAGCGGCATACCCGCGCGGGTGACGTTCCATCCCGAGTCTCCCGAGCGCGCCCTCTGCGCGACCGCGCTGGAGTGCGACGCCGGGCTGATCATGGTGGGTGGTTCGGTGGAGGCCGCGACGGCGCTCTGCCGCGGCCTGCAGGCCCGCTCGGCCTACCCGGTGCTGGCGCTCTGTCATGAGCGCGGCGGCCTGGTCCTCCTCGCGGTCGGCGGCATGAGCACCGCGCAGGCCTGCGGGCGGCTGCTCGATGTGCCCACGCGGCAGCTGACCGCGGGCTGACTCAGCCGCGCTGTCCGATCTCCGCCACCAGCGCGAGGGCCAGAGCATCCGGGTCGACCGGCTTGTTGAGGCAGCGGCGCTCGTGCAGGGACTCGGGCAGGAGGGCAGCGCTCTCGTAGCCGGTCAGGAACAGGAAGGGCAGGCCCGCTGCGAGCAGGTGCTCCGCGACCGGCGCCGAGCTGAGGCCCTGGAGGTCGATGTCGAGGATGGCGGCGTCGATCGTCATCGACCTCAGGAGCGCGAGGGCGCGCTCCGAGGTCGGTGCCATCCCGACCACCTCGCAGCCGAGGCCTTCGAGGGCCCACTTCATCGACTCGGCGAGGACGAAGTTGTCCTCGACGACGAGCACGCGCAAACCCTGCAGGGACTCGAGGTCCATCGCCGGCATGTTCCGAGTGTAGCAACCGCCCCCGGTGGAGACCGCCCCCGTCTGGAACGCGGCCCGGCGAGGTTTCGGGCGAGGTTTCGGACGAGGTATCATCCGACGTGATGCGCCTCCTGTTGCTGTCCTTGCTGGTCCTGGGGTCGTGTTCCTCCGATGAGGCGCCGGCTGCGGACCAGGCACGCTACGAGCGGCTCTCCCTGCGCCCGGAGCGCGCGCGCCCCCGGCCCGCCGCCAAGGTCGTGCGCGCCTTCACCCCGACTCTCGAGGGCAGCGGCTGGACGGTCGAGTCGGAGACCAAGCGCATCGTCACGCACGGGTCCGCGCTCGCGTTGCACCTGCGCGGGACCGAGCCCCGCCAGGTGAAGGTCGACGCGGACATCGCCATGTCCGCCTTCAACCGCGTGCGCCTGCACGCCATCTTCGGCGGACGTCTCGAGCTCGAGCTGCGGCTCGTCCGCAGTGGCCAGGTTGCCTGGCGGCAGAGTCAGAACGTGAACGCGGGGCTCGGGCCCCAGGCCTTGAACTTCGACCTGCCCTGGAGCTTCGAACGCTCGGGGCGCCTCGATCACATCGAGCTCGGTGTGCGCGGCGGCGGGCCCTTCGATCTGCTGGCGTTCGAGCTGCTCGCGTCGCCCATCGCGGAGTGGTTGCCGCTGCCCGAGGACGGGCCCGACATGGTCTCGATCGAGAACGAGTCGCGACGCGGCGTCGGGCTCGTGCCCACCTGTCCGCTGGTCGGCGAGGTCGAAGTGACCGAGGCGACCGAACGTCTCGGCTTCGCGATCGGCAAGCCGCCCCGGCTCGAGACCGGCGTCAAGGGTGTCCAGGTCCTGGTGACCGTGGGGGAAGGCGCCGGCAGCCTCGTGCAGCAGGTGCGCGTCCCCGACAAGCAGCAGTGGCTGCATACCACGCTGAGCCTGGCGCCGTTCGTGGGGAGGAGCGTGCCCGTGCGCTTCGAGATTCAAGGCGCCAAGGGTGTGCCCACCGCCTGCGCCCTGGCGAACGTCGAGCTCATGCGGCCCGGGGCGCCGGCCCCCTCGATCGTCTTGATCAGCTCCGACACCCATCGCGCCGACCACCTGGGCATCGCGCCCGGGGACGTGGAGGTCGACACGCCGGAGCTGGATGAGCTGGCCACCCGCGGCGTGTTGTTCGAGGACGCCTGGTCCACGACGAACGTGACCTCGCCCTCCCACGTGGCGCTGATGACCGGCGTCCACCCGCGGGACTCGCGCGTCATCGCCAACACCGGGCACCTGGCCGAGGAGGCTCCGACCCTGGCCGAGGCCTTCGCGGATGAGGGCTGGACAACCCTCGGGGTCGTCAGCGTGCGCCACCTCGGACCGCGCGGAATCGGGCTCGGGCAGGGCTTCGATCGCATGCGCGACCCGCCGGGCGAGCCCTGGGACGCGGTCAACGCGGTCGACTTCCTTCTGCACTACGTCGAGGAGACGAGCGGCAGCCCGACCTTCGCCTGGCTGCACCTGTTCGACGCGCACGATCCCTATGCGCCGCCCGAGGACTACGACCGGCGCTACTACCCCAAGGGCAAGAACCCCTACGACACCTCGCTGCCCGAGCCGGGCTGGCAGGTGGGCTCCTACCCGCTGCACCTCACACCGGTGCGCGACACCGCGTTCCCCGCGGCCCAGTACCGAGCGGAGGTGGCCTACCTCGACGAGCAACTCGGTCGGGTGTTCCGCCATGGGCGTCTGAAGGACGGCTGGTTCGCCTTCACCTCGGACCACGGCGAGATCCTCGAGACCCAGGGGTCCTGGTACAACCACGGCGAGCTGTTCCCAGCCACCCTGCACGTGCCGCTGATCCTCGCCGGACCCGAGGTGCCGATCGGTGAGCGCTGCGAGGCGATGGTGCGCCAGGCCGACCTGGGCCGCACCCTGCTCGATGTGGCCGGGCTCGGCGGGGTGGAGTTCCCGGGCACGAACCTGCTGGCTGAGATCTCGAAATCCAAGGACGACGGCGGGCCGCGCTTCGCCCTCTCGGCCGGCGGCTTCTCGGCTGCGGTCACCGACGGACGGTGGTTCCTGGTCCTGACCCTCAAGGAGCACAGCTCGATGCTCCCGCGCGCGCGAGCGTCCCACGAGGTCGAGCTCTATGACCTCGCGGCCGACCCGGAGTGTCAGCAGCCGGTCGACGACGCAGCTCGCACCAGGGCCCTGCGCAGCCAGCTGATCGCGTGGCTCGAAGACGCCTCGGAGGAGAGCTTCGCCGGCCACAAGCCGATCAGCGCCGAAGAGCTCGCCTCCCTGGCGGCCCTCGGCTACGCCGGCGACATGCCCGAGATCGGCGCCAGGCGCTGGATCGACCCCGACTGTGCCTGCGAACACTGCGTCCCCTGGCGCTGAGACCATGACCAAGTAGCCCTTCCTCTCCGACATCCAGACCATCCGCGAGCGCGCCCGCCGGCACATCGAGCAGGGCGCGGTGACCGAGGGTTACCGCGCCGACCGCGAGACCGTGCTGCGCCTGCTCAACGAGGCCCTGGCCACGGAGATCGTGTGTGTGCTGCGCTACCGGCGGCACCACTTCATGGCCTCCGGCCACAAGTCCGAAGCTGTAGCGGCCGAGTTTCTGGTGCACGCGAACGAGGAGCAGGCCCACGCCGACCTGATCGCGCAGCGCATCGTGCAGCTGGGCGGGGAGCCCGACTTCTCGCCCGAGGGGATCCCGTTGGGACCCCCTACGCCCCCTGCGGAGGCGTGAGTGTTTTCTCGCGCCGCACCTGACGGTGCGGCAGCTCGGAGTCTGCATCTGTGGCGCAGCCTCCTAGGGCCTGCTGACCCGCAGCCATGCCGAGTACGTGGAGGGGCAGGACCTCGAGGAGATGATCGAGGAGGACCTGGTGGCCGAGCGCATCGCGATCGAGTCCTACTCCGAGATGATCCGCTTCGTCGGCGACGACGATCCGACCACGCGCACCATGCTCGAGGGCATCCTCGCCATGGAGGAGGAGCACGCGGACGACCTTGCCGGGTATCTCGAGGACATGTAGCGCCGACGCGGCGTCTCAAGTCGGTTCGCGAACAGGCGTATCCCTGGCCGCAGGGTAGAGTGCAAGCTCGCCATGCGTTCGGTCCTGTTGCTCGCCACGACCGTGCTGCTCGTCGCCTGTGGAGGCGGCGGCGCGGCCGAGGTCGCCCCCGCCCCCGCCGAGTGCCGCTACGAGCGGGTCGCCCTGCTGCCGGACTCCCCCCGCTCCGCGCCGACGCCGACCGTCGTTGCCCGCTACGTGCCGGCTCCAGGGCTCGCGGGCTGGACGGTCGAGTCGGAGGTGAAGCGCTTCGTCACGCACGGCGAGGCGCAGGCGCTGCAGCTGCGCGGCACGCAAGACCGGCGGGTTGTCATCGAATCCGACGTCGCCCAGGGCGAGTTCAACCGTATTCGCATCCACGGGCTCTTCAGTTCGCGCCTCGAGGTCAAGGTGGCGATCAACCCGAGCTTCGAGTCCGTCCAGTCCGTCAACGCGGGCCCGCTGCCGCAGGTGCTGCGCTACGACCTGCACTGGACGCGTCGTGCCGACGAACCACTCGCTGGCATCGAGCTCGTGTTCACAGGCGGAGGTCCCTTCGAGCTCTTCGCGGTCGAGCTCGTGAAGACGCCGATCGCCTCACAGCTCCCGCTGGCCGAGGACGGGCCGGGGATCGTGCCGATCCAGAACGAGTCGCGGCGGGCGGTAGGCCTCGTGCCCGACTGCCCGCTCGTCGGTGAGGTCGAGGTCAGGCACGCCGGTGAAGTCCTGCGCTTTGCCTTCGGCGTTCCGCCCGAGACCACCACGCCCAGCGCGCAACGTTCGCGCATCCGCCTGACGGTCGGCGAGGGCGCCGATTCACTGCGCATGGCCGTACCCCTGCCGGACCGCAGGGGCTGGCAGCTCTCCATGGTCGACCTGACACCCTTCGTGGGTCGCACCGTGCCCGTGCGCTTCGAGCTCGTTGCGCCAGGCGACAGGCCCGTCGCGTGCGCGCTCGCCAACGTCGAGGTCGCGCGGCCCGGCACGGCGCCGCCTGCGGTCGTGGTCATCACCTCGGACACCCACCGCGCCGACTACCTGGGCGTGCTGGGGACCGTCGAGCTCGACACGCCCGTCCTCGACGACCTCGCGCGGCGCGGGGTGCTCTTCGAGGACGCCTGGTCGACGACGAACGTGACCTCACCGAGCCACGTCGCGTTGATGACCGGCACGCACCCGCGGGACACGCGCATGATCGCGAACACGGGTCACCTGGCCGAGGAGGCCCCGACCCTGGCGGAGGCCTTCGCGGCTGCGGGTTGGGCGACGATCGGGGTGGTCAGCGTGCGGCACCTCGGCCCGCGGGGCATCGGTCTGGGGCAGGGGTTCGATCGCATGTGCGATCCGGTGGGAGAGCCGTGGGATGCGGAAGACGCGCTCGACGAGTTCCTGCGCCTGTTGCACGAGCTGGAGGGCGGACCGGTCTTCGCGTGGCTCCACCTGTTCGACGCGCACGATCCCTACGCGCCGCCAGCGGCGTACGACAAGTGCTACTACCCCAAGGACCGGAACCCGTACGACCCCGACCTACCCGCTCCCGGCTGGGAGCAGGGCGCGTTCCCGTTCCACCTGACAGCGGTACGGGACCCGCTCTTCCCCGAGGCGCAGTACCGCGCGGAGATCGCCTACCTCGACGGGCAACTCGAGCGCTTGATCAGCGACCCGCGCCTGCAGGACGGCTGGTTCGTGTTCACCTCCGACCACGGTGAGGTGCTCCAGACCCAGGGCTCCTGGTACAACCACGCCTCGATGTTCCCGGCGACGCTGCGCGTGCCGTTGATCCTCGTGGGCCCGCAGGTCCCGACCGGGGTGCGCAGCGGCGCGATGGTCGAGCAGACCGATGTCGGGCGCACCCTGCTCGACCTGGCCGGCCTGGGTGGTGCGGAGTTCCCGGGCCGCAACCTGCTCCTCGCCCACGAGAACGAGGACGCGCCGCGCACGCGCTTCGGCCTGGCGGCAGGCGGCTTCACCGCGTCGATCACCGACGGGCGCTGGTACGCGAACCTGACCCTCAAGGCGAACAAGAGCATGTTGCCGCGCGAGCGGGAGACCCACGAGTTCGAGCTCTACGACCTCGACGCGGACCCCGAGTGCTCGACGCCGGTGCAGGACCAGCAGCCCGAGGTCGCGCGGCGTCTGCGCTCCGAGGTCGTCGCCTGGCTCGAGTCCGCCAGCGCAGAGGGCTTCGCCAGTCATGCTCCGGTCAGCGCCGAGGAGCTCGCCGCCCTGGCCGCCCTCGGCTATGCCAGCGACATGCCCGAGGTGGGCGCGCAGCGCTGGATGGACCCGGATTGTCCTTGCCCACACTGCGCGCGCTGGCGTTGAGGGTCAGGACCGGCGAGGGGCGGCCTTGCGCGCGGGCTTCTGCTTGGCAGCGGGTTTCTGCGCCACCGTCTTCCTGGCGGCGGCCTTCTTGGTGACCTTCTTCTTCGCCGTGGCCTTGCTCGCGGCGGGCTTCCTGGCGGCTGCCTGCTTCTTCGCCGCGGGCTTCTTCTGCGCGGCAGCAGGCACCGACTCCTCGTACGCAGCCACGAACTTCTTCGCGGTCATGCGCTTGATCGCGCGTCCCACCACCTCGAGGGGCACGTCGTCGAGGCTCTTGACCCGCACGCACGACTTACCCATGTCGAGCTTCTTGCCCGAGGCGAGCCACTCCTCCCGGAAGCGCGCCGACTCCTCCGGGTGGCAGTAGATGCAGAACAGATAGAGCCCGATGTGGTTCTTCTGGGAGGCCACCGAGGCGAAGGGCAGCGGCTGAGTCGTGTCGCAGTGGTAACCCGCCGGGTAGACCTTGTGGGGCAGGAAGTAGCCGAGCATCCCGTACTGGATGCCCTCGGCAAACTGCTTGTCGAGGTTGGCCTTGATCACCTTGCGGATCGCCTGGATCGCCTTGCGTCGATCCTCGGGCAGGGCATCGAGGAGCTCCTTCACGGTGCTGGGCTTGGTCGGCATGGCCGCACGATACCAGGCCAATCCGGGGTGCTGCGAGTAGGATGGACCGCAGAATGCGTGCTCTCTTCCTCGCTCTCTGCGTCGCTCCTTCCGCCCTCGCTCAGGACTGGGTTCCGCTGCAGCCCGACAACCTGGGCAGCATCGCGAACGGACTGGATGCCAGCCACGTCGCCGACGGGGTGCTCCTGTTCACGGGGGCCGCGGAGGTCGACCGCTACCAGCTCAGCCTGCCCACCGAGCTGGAGGGGATCACCGCGCTGCGCCTCGAGGTCCTGCCGCACGAGTCCCTGCCCCAGCGAGGTCCGGGGCGCGCGAACAACGGCAACTTCGTGCTGAGTGAGGTGCAGCTCACCAGCCGGGTGGGACGAACGCCACGACCGGTCGAGCTCGCCAGCGCGACAGCGAGCTTCTCCCAGGTGGGGTGGCCCGTGCGTGCCGCGATCGACGGTCGCGACGAGACCGGTTGGGCCATCTCGGGCAACACCGGCAAGGAGATCGAGGCCGTGTTCAACCTGGCCGAGCCCCTGGGCAAGGGACGGCGCACCCTCGAGCTCGCGCTCTCCTTCCACTTCGGCCAGCTCCACTCCATCGGCTGCCTGCGCGTGTCGGTCACGACCGCGTCGGGCGTCGTCAACGCGGCCGGGGTCAGCGAAGGCCTGTCCAAGCTCGAGCTGGCGATCAACGGCGCGATCGATCGTGGCGTCGGCTACCTGTCGGACGAGCAGGACCTCGACGGCTCCTGGCCCGGCGACCGCGACCACTACAAGGTCGGCGGGACCGCGCTCAACGTCTACGCGCTCGTCAAGTCGGGCCTGAGCCCGAACCATCAGAGCGTGCGTCGCGCCCTCGCCTACATCGACGCGAATCCGCCGCAGAAGACCTACGAGGCGGGCTGCGTGCTGATGCTGTACGCGACCCTCGACCACGAGGTCTACCGCGACCGCGCGCGGGCCGTGCTCGCGGACCTGATGGACTGGCAGGTCAGCGACTGGGGTTATCCCGGCGGCCACGGCGACCCGAACGCGGGCCACGTCGACCTGTCGAACACCCAGTACGGCGCGCTCGGCTACTGGGCGGCGGGCAAGCTGGGCCTCGAGGTTCCACAGGTCGCCTGGAAGCGCCTGGCCGAGGCGGCCCTGCGCTACCAGCGCGCCGACGGCGGCTTCGGCTACACACCCGGCGCGCCCTCGAAAGGCTCGATGAGCGCCGCTGGCGCCGCGATCCTGGCGCTCTGCATCCCCAACATCGAGGGCGGCCTGAAGCGCGAGTGCGAGGTCGGGCTGAACCAGGGCCTCGAGTGGCTGAACGTGAACTTCCAGCCGACCGAGAACACCGGGGCCGGGTCCGGCTGGCTCCTCTACTACCTGTACGGCATCGAGCGCGTGGGCGCCTTCGCCGACCGGGACGTGTTCAACGGGATGAACTGGTACCGGGAGGGCGCGCGCCAGCTCATCAAGGAGCAGGAGGACAGGGGCAACTGGGCCGGCGACGGGCGGCCGCTCGCGAACACCTCCTTCGGGCTGCTCTTCCTCAATCGGGCCAGCGCCTCGGTCACCGGGCCC
>JAQBVH010000032.1 GCA_027623615.1 Planctomycetota bacterium
ACTACGGCTTGATGGTGAACTTGACCGCGTCGGAGAGACCGACGGTGGTCCCGTCCACATGGGCCGTGTCGCGGAAGTACCACTGGACGTGGAGCACGTCTCCAGCGCTCAGGCCCAGGGGCCCGCCCATCTTGCTCTGCCGCAGGATCGAATCCAGGCGGCCTTCGCAGGCGCCGCTGCCGACAGCGGTGACCGAGTCTCCGCGGCCATTGAGGTTGCCGACGCACAGGGTGCCGTTGAAGAAGGGCACGTTCTGGGCGCTCAGGCCGAAGATGGCCAGGCCGGGCTCACCGGCGACCAGGCCCTTGACGCGGATCTTGAAGTCGTCCGGGCCGCTGAGGCTCGGAGTGCCGCTCCAGAAGATCTCGGGGGCGCAGCCGTCCGAGGAGACCTTGCCGGCGCAGTAGATCTCCGGGCCGCCCGCCTCGACGATGATGGTCAGGTTGCGAACGTTGCCGGCTTCCGCGGGCTGGACCTGCCAGAACTCGACGCCGTCGGCGGCCGAGGTGATCAGGTTGGCCATCGGGTTCGACAGGCTCAGGGTGTAGACGCCGGGGACGACGGGGGCGATCAGGCTGCCTTCGGCCACGATCAGCGGAGACCCGGGCTTGCCGAGGCCCGTCACCACCGCGCCGCTTGGCTGCGGAGCGAAGGTGTTGTTGATCGTGTTCATCGCGCCGCCGACCTGCAGCAGGCCGCCGCCGGACATGACGCCGCCGAAGCCCTGGGGGTTCGACAGGCCTACGGGCGAGACGAAGTTCGTCATCGCGCCGTGGGCCGGGGTGTCGCACGGGGCAAGGACGCCGCCGTCGAAGTTCAGGTCGACGCTGACCATGGCGATGCCCTGGTTGCTGTTGCCATCGGCCTCGGCCACGACCTCGTACCGCACCAGGCCACCCGGTGCGACGACAATGCGGCTCAGCCCCGAACGGACACGGTAGTTGACCTTTTCGTCCGCAGGAGTCGGAACGGGCGGATCCTCACCGACCAGCTCGCCGGTGAAGCCACGCTGGAACAGGCCGAACTCACGCAGGTCGAAGTCGCCGTCCCCCTGGACGTCGGTGACGGCCGCGGTGTCGTTGACCGTGAAGGAGCCGGGCGCCTCGCCAGTGAAGAAGGGCTCGATGAAGAACCAGTCGAACCGGTCGCGGTCGTTGTCGGCGCTGCCGATCAGCGTGGCGTTGTCCTCGTAGTCGAACGGGGCTTGGCCGAGGGAGGCCAGGAAGAGGGCCAGCTCGATCTTCTGCGCGGCACCCAGGGCGTTGTAGTTGTCGCGCGCCGTGACGCCCTCACCCACATGCTCCTGAATGATCTGGTCCATCATCGTGGCCCAGTCGGCGCCGGTGACGCGACCATCGTGGAGGAAGGACACGCGGTGGCGCAGGCCCCAGAGCGCACGGGTTTGGGCGTGCTCTTCGAGGGCGGCGCCTTGCGCGATCTGGTCGCCGAGGGCGCCCATGTCGTGCAGGAGGAAGTCCGAGTAGGGCGCGATCGCCTGGTTGGAGAGGCCCGCCTCGGCCGCGCCGCCGGTGGTGTAGTCGCGAATGTGGCAATCCGCGCAACCGACGCTGTTGAACACCGCTTCGCCGGCCAGGCCGGACACCGGCATCTGCGGCGGAGCCGCGAGCAGGCGCTGGAAGTGCGTGAAGCGGTCGATCTTGGTGAAGCCGCCGCCGTCCGGGACGTCCTCGGGGTCGGCGACCGTGTCGCACGCGGCGAGCAGGGCCAGGTCACCGTTCGGAGCGTTCTCGTTCGGGAGGAACACGCTGGTCAGGCCCATCTCGTTGAGCCCGGCGTCGATCGAGAAGGTGATCACGTTGTGGACCACGCCCTTCCAGCCGAAGCGCGCCGGCTGGGGCGGGTTGCCCGGGGCGGAGAGGTCACCTACCCAGCTCACGAACCCGGACAGGTGCCCGGGCTGGTTCGTCTCGTTGTCGACGATGTCCTGGTGGGGAATCGCCTCGAGCAGGCCCGCGCCGAAGCAGATGGGGGTCAAGCGGTTGGAGACGACGTCCGCTTCCGGCGGCACGTTCTCGCGGCATGCGATGTCCAGGGACTGGTCCTGGAGCAGGCTGCCACCGAGGTGGTCGAGGGGGTCGAAGGGCGTGCCAGCCTTGCCGAAGCGAGTGACGACGCGCGTCGCGGAACCACCTTGGGCCGGGTGGTTGTGGCATGAGCCGCAGCCCGGATCGTTGAAGATCGGTCCCAGGCCCTCCGCCTCGGTGAGCGGCGTCGCGAAGACCGTGCGGCCGTCGAGGAAGAGCTGCAGCTCAGCAAGGGTAAGGCCCGGAACGGGCTCACCGAGCAGGGACTGGAGATCCTGGGCACCGGCCACGCTGCACAAGGCCAGCGTGATCGCGGAGAGGTGAGTTCCACGCATAGGAAGAGGAGAGTTGAGGGAGAGTGAAGCGCCCCAGAGCCAACGGGACGAGGTCCGGCGCGTGAGCGGATGCGACACGGACCACCAGCGAAGGCTACGTGGCTCCCGAAGTACTGGCAAGAACAAGGATGTTTCGGGGATGTACCGATCCGGGAGTGGATGCGCGCGGGACATTCCCGGGCCGCGCTGTCACCTCTTGTCGCGCAGGCTCTGCACTCTCCCGATCAGGGATCCCCAGTTGCCGGACAGGTCGTTCCCGGTGCGTTGGGCGCCGGCAAAGAAGCTCTCCATCAGCGCTTCCCAGCGTCCGGCCGCGCGGTCGCTGGTCAACGCTCGGCGCAGGTAGCGATCGTCGAGATCTGGTCCGGCCTCGCCTTGGGCCAGGAGCATCCCGTACTCCATGGGCGCCCAGAGGTACGTCGTCTCCACCGGGCCCTCCGCGCCATCGACCGGCAGATAGCGCGGGCCGTAGACGGTCTCGTCGCTGAAGGGTGGCTCGCTCCAGTCCTTGCCCGGCCCGGTGGCGAAGTGCCAGCGCGGCCCGCAGATCATCTCCTCCTTGATCTCGAAGCAGGTCCACACGGGTCCCCACAGCAGGTAGTCGAGGGCGCGCTGGTGCACCCCCGCCAGCTCCTCCGCCAGCGCGGGCTCCTGCACCCGCAGCACGCTCTCGATCAGGCAACGCTTCGCGTGCAGGAGGAACATGCACTCGAAGGCCTGGGCGCCGCCGTAGCGGCCGCCGAGCAACTTCGGCACGTGCATGCGCTGGACCAGGCCGCTCGGCATCGCTGCATCGACCATCAGCTGGCCCGCCCGCCGGTACCAGTCGGCCCGTCGCGCACGCCAGCCGTCGTCCGCCAAGAGCCACGCGGCGCACTGCACCTCGATGCCCCAGGCGTGGTCCCGGTCGACGGGCATCCCGTGACCGGGGTGCGCGGCGACGAGCTTCTCGAACTGGAGCAGGGTTACCCCTGGCGACCAGCGGACGTGTTCATGCTCCTCGCCATGGAACATCAGATGGAACGTCTCGGCAGCGTGCCGCAGGTCGTCGATGGCCAGGGCGTCCGCCGTCAACCAGGCCAGGGCCATGGGCCGCTTGGTCCAGCGCGCGAAGTGCTGACCGTCGTGGGGCAACCAGGATACGAGGTCTTGATCGCCACCCGCGAGGCGTCCGCCCGGGTGATGGGGCGAACCGCGGTCGTAGTCGGGACGCCGCTCGGCAAGGTGGACCGCCCGCACCTGGGGGTGCGGGATCGGGCCCTCGAACATGGGCAACCGAAACACCGGCGGCACCATGCGTCCGTTCGTACGAAAGTCGAAGGGCACCTTGCCGGAGCCATCCAGCCAGGCTTCGACGCCGACCGGCTGCCCCTGGGCGTCCCACTGCGCGATCGGCATGCGCGACGCGTTCATGCGGTGCTCGAGCAGGAGCGCCTCGATCCCCGCCGCGCTGGCCGCTGCGGCCGTGCGGTGTCCCTCGAGGAAGACGATCCCTGAGCCGCCCGTCATGCCCTGGACCGAGACGCCCAGCGGATGCGCCCAACCCATCAAGGGGCCAGCGATCAGCCCCTCCTGGGCCTTGCCGGTCTCGAGGGTCTGGCGCGCCAGGTCACGACGCTGGCGCAGCCGCACCTGGAGCGCGCGCTCACCCTTGACGCTCCCGAGCTTGAAGGACGACCAGTCCGGGAGCAGGCCATGCTGGGGGAAGTAGTGGGCCGTTGCGGGGTTCCACCAAGACCAGAGCCCTGCGCCGTTGCGGGGGAACGCCAGGCCGCTCAGGATCAACGGGTCGCCCGCACGGCGCTGGGGCGTGGTCAGGGTCAAGCGCCGCTGGAACTGGGCCTGGGGCGGCATCATGTGCAGGCTGCCGTCGTCGTTCCTGCGCACCAGGGGCAGGCGCCGGCGCCCGTCCGCGACCCGCTCCTCACCCAGGAACGGGTCCAGCACGAGCGGCTGCGCCTGCCAGCTCTCGGGCAGATCCAGCTCCAGGGCATCCCAGTGGATGAAGCCCAGGGGGGTCTCCTCGGGGGCGGCCCGCCGGCTACCCGAGGTCGCGCCGTTGTGCACGCGCAGGTCGAGGCCGACCCGCCCGTCCTGCGCATGCAAGGTCCAGTAGGCGTGGACGCCCATCAGGTGGGCGCGCGGTTGACCCTCGCCGGAGCGCTCCACGGGAACCAGAGTGGCATGGGTGCGCACGATCCGGCGCACGGGGCCGTCGCGCAGCACCTCGCGCGAGCCGAAGCCCGGCGCGTCGGGGGCGCCGCCGAGATCCGCCTCGTAGACGTTGCCATGCACGTCGCGCGCGCGCAGCAACACTCTAGCCGCGCCGCGGGGGTCCGCCAGCTCAGCGACGGCCTCGGTGAGCGCCGGCCCGCCAGGGTCGAGCTCCTGGTTGAACTCGACCACATCGAGCGTCAGAGGCGCTCCGGGTTGAACGCCTTGCGGCCGGTCGATCAGGGCTGCGAAGGCGATCACCTCCGGGGCGCCGCTCGCGCTGCGGGTCAGGACGTTGACCTGAACGGGTGCGAGCTGGGCCCCTGGCCCGCGGGCTGAGATTGCCAGCGGGGAGCGGGAGCTGTCGCCCGGGTCGAACCCGGCGGGAACGGGCAAGGTGCCGTGAACGACGAAGCGGTCCAGCTTGGGGGCGCTGACCTCGAGTCGTGCGACGACCGCGCGTCCGTCCTCCCGACCTCCGCCCTGGGGGGCGGCCAGCTGTCCGAAGGTATGCAGGTCCCGGGTCAGCTCCGCCCGGCGATCCGCGAACCGGTCGGTCGGCGGTGGTTCGGGCGGCGCGCTGGAGGTCCCCGTGCAGCCCAGAAGCAGGAGTCCCAGGAGGAGACCGGGTTGACGGAGGGGAGCCATCGAGGAAAGAGTAGCCCTCAGGGGGAGGTCAGGTCCCGCGCCCGTCGTTCGAGCTCGGCATAGGCCCGGTCGGCGTCCGCGTGGGCTGGCTCGTCCGAGGGGTGCAACCGTGGGCCAGGATGAACCCAGCGCACGATCCCGTCACGGTCGAGCAGGAGCGAGTAGGAGGTGGGGGCGCTGCGACCGGCGACGGGGCGCCAGCGCGTGAGCCGCTCCCAACCGGGGTCGAGCGCCGCGGTGCCGTGGAATCCGAGGCCGGCGGCGAGGGACAGGATCGCGGCCTGCTCGACCGGACCAGCCGGCTTGGGGTGGTAGATCGCCAGGACGCGCAGGTCAGGGAGCTGCATGCGCAAGCCCTCGAGGGCCGGCAGCGTCGCAGCGCAGTGGGGGCAAGCGTCGGTCCAGAAGCGGACGAGCGTCGCGGCCGGACGCTCCACGTCTGCGCCTCCGATCCCCAGCGGGAGCTCCCCGCGCAGGTCCCGTCCCAGAAGTCCACCTGCGGGTCGCGCACAGGGCGGTGGCCAGGAGGGTGAGGGCCAGGACACGACGAACTCCCATTGCCGCAGCATCGCCCGTTCCCCCTCTGATGCAAGGGTCCAGAGTTCTTAGCATGGGCCCCAATGCCCAAGCGCCGCTCCCACCGCCTGGCCGACCTGGCCCAGTCCGAGATCCGCGCCATGACCCGCGCCTGCAACGCGGCCGGCGGCCTGAACCTGGGACAGGGGATCTGCGACCTGCCGACCCCTGCCCTGGTGCGTGACGCGGCCGTCCACGCGATCCAGGAGGACTGGAGCGTCTACACCTACGCGGAGGGCCTGCTCGAGCTGCGCCAGGCCATCTCCAAGAAGCTCGCGGCGACCAACGGGATCGAGGCCGACCCGGAGGGAGAGGTCCTGGTGACGACCGGCTCGGCGGGTGCGTTCACCTGCGCGATCCACGCGCTGCTCGACCCGGGTGACGGGTTGATGGTGCTCGAGCCCTTCTACGGGTACCACGTCAACGCCGCGCTGGTGGCTGGCCTCGAGGTGCACACCCTGCGGCTGGAGGCGCCGGAGTTCCGCTTCAGCGCCGACGCCCTACGCGCCGCGCTGCGGCCGAACACGAAGGCGATCGTGCTGTGCACGCCCTCGAACCCCAGCGGCAAGATGTTCACGCGCGCCGAGCTCACGGACCTGGCGACCGTGGCTCGGGAGCGTGACCTGCTCGTGATCACCGACGAGATCTACGAGGAGATCCGCTACGACGACCGCGAGCACGTCTCGCCGGCGACGGTCGAGGACCTGGCGCCGCGCACGGTCACGATCATGGGGCTCTCCAAGACCTTCAGCATCACCGGCTGGCGGCTGGGCTACGCGGTCGCGCCGCGGGAGATGGCAGAGGCGATGATCCTCGTGCACGACCTGTTCTACATCTGCGCGCCCACTCCGCTCCAGCACGGGGTCGCAGCGGGCTTCGGCGCGCCACCGGAGTTCTTCGAGGCGATGCGCGCGGACTACGCCCGCAAGCGGGAGGTCCTGTGCGGCGCCCTCGACGCGGCCGGACTCGATCCGATCTGGCCGGAGGGCTCGTACTACACCCTGGCCAGCACGGCCCGGCTGGGCCAGGCGACCGCCAAGGAGGCCGCGCTGACTCTGCTCGAGCGAACGGGGGTCGCCTCAGTCCCGGGAAGCGCCTTCTACGCGGACGGCGGCGGCGAGGGCCTGCTGCGCTTCTGCTACGCCAAGGAGATGGACGAGCTCGAGGAGGCCGCGCGCCGCCTGCGCGCCCTCTGAGGCCCAGACCGGGCCATCGCATCAGCGGCTCGCCCCGCTATCCTGTCCCGTCGTGGGCCTGTCCAAAATGGCGCTGGCCCGCGGCGCGCCCAGCCGGAGTCCCCCGCGACCGGCTCACCCCGATCACCGCCATGTCCGCGCCCAAGCACAAGCTCCGCGTTCCGCGCCCGAAGACGGGCGCGGTCTCTCTTCTCGTCGGCACCCGCAAGGGCGCCTTCTTCCTGCGCTCCGACAAGGAGCGCGCGGGGTGGCAGCTGACGGGCTCGGAGTTCCTCGGTCACGTGGTGCACCACGTCGTGCAGGATCCTCGGGACCGCAAGGTCATCCTGGTCGCCGCGCGTACGGGTCATCTGGGCCCGACCGTCTTCCGCTCCGAGGACGGCGGCAAGACCTGGAAGGAATCCAGGAAGCCACCCGCATTCGATCCGCCCACCGAGGGCGCCAGTGTGCGGACGGTGAATCACGTCTTCTGGCTGACACCGGGGGCCGTGGCGGAGCCTGGCGTCTGGTACGCGGGCAGCTCCCCGCAGGGACTCTTCCGCTCGCGCGACGGCGGCAAGACCTGGAAGCCCGTCAACGGGCTGAACCAGCACCCGCTGCTGGACACCTGGACCGGCGGCGACAAGGACGGCACGCCCGACGGACCCAAGCTGCACTCGATCCTGGTCGACCCGCGGGACGAGAGCCACCTGTACCTCGGCATGTCGGGCGGCGGCTTCTTCGAGAGCACGAACACCGGGCGCACCTGGTCGCCCCTCAACCGTGGCTGCGTGGCGGACTTCATCCCGGGCTGGACCCTCGACATGGAGTACGGTCACGATCCGCACCAGGTGGGCCTCAGCCCGACCAACCCGGACCGACTCTGGCAGCAGAACCACTGCGGCATCTACCGCATGGATCGCGAGGAGGGCGAGTGGGTGCGCGTCGGCGAGAACATGCCCGAGGAGGTAGGGGACATCGGCTTCGGGATCATCCTCCACCCGCGCGACCCGGACACGGTCTGGGTCTTCCCGATGGACGGCTCGAGCGTGTGGCCGCGCACGAGCCCCGACGGCATGCCGGCGCTGTACCGCACCCGCGACGGCGGCGCGACCTGGGAGCGTCAGGACCGTGGCCTCCCCAAGGAGCACGCCTGGTGGACGGTCAAGCGCCAGTGCATGGCCCAGGACGCCCAAGACCCGGTCGGCCTGTACCTCGGCACGACCAGCGGCGAGGTCTGGGCCTCACGCAACGACGGCAAGAGCTGGAAGTGCGCCGCGCGTCACCTGCCGCACATCTACTCGGTAGAGGTGGCTGGCGTCGTGCAATGACCTCGGGGTTCTGCCAACCAGCCATGATCGTTCACGTACCGACGCCCTTGCGCTCCTACACCGACGAAGCCGCTCGCGTCGAGGTCGAGGGGGACACGCTGGACGACGTCCTGCGCGCCCTCGACAAGCGCTACCCGGGACTGCGCTTCCGGATCGTCGATGAAGCGCAGCGCCTGCGAACTCACATCAAGCTGTTCGTGGGTCACGCTGCGACCGATGACCTTAACGCTTCCGTCAAGGACGTCGAAGACGTCCACATCATCTGCGCCCTCTCCGGTGGCTGATCCCGTGTCCCCGAACCCGGCCCAACGCTGGACGCTGCTGGCGACCGCCCTGGTGCCGTTGCTGCTGCTCACCTGGCGCTTCGACTTCATCTGCGACGACGCGTACATCACCTTCGTGTACGCGCGCAACCTCGCCGAGGGCCGCGGGCTGGTCTACAACCCGGGCGAGTGGGTCGAGGGCTACAGCGAGTTCCTTTGGGCCCTCGCATTGGCGGGAGGCCAGGTCGTCGGCCTGTCGCCGCTGATCCTCTCGCGGCTACTGTCCGTCCTGGCCGGCGTGCTCGTTGCGTTCGTCGTGACCGGGTGGCTGGCTCGCCGACACGGGGACACACCCGTGGCAGCCCACGGCGCCGCGCTGTTCTTGGGCTGCGCGCCACCCCTCGCGGTCTGGTCGACCGGCGGCCTCGCGACGATGCCGTTCCTCGCTGCTGTGGGTGGGTGACCGGCCCTCGGCTGGTTGGAAGCTCGGTCTGGTCGCCGGGTTCGCCGCGCTGCTGCGCGCCGACGGGGCCTGGTGGGTGGCCTTCACCCTCGGCCCAGCGATTGCCCTCGGCTTGCTGCGCAGGGACGCCAAGCTCTGGCGGCCAGCCCTCGTGGGGACCGCGATCAGCGCAGGCTTGTTCCTCGCCCATCTGGGTTGGCGTTACGCGACCTATGACGACTGGTTGCCGCACACGGCCCGGGTCAAGGTCGGGGTCTCGGCCCATGCGGCCGAGCGCGGCAGCAGCTACCTGGTCCACTTCCTGATCACGTTCCCCGGTGTGGTGCTCGCGCTGGCGCTGGGAGCAGTGGCCGCGCGTCGTCCGCGGGTGG
The DNA here is from genome assembly GCA_027623615.1 of Planctomycetota bacterium. Taxonomy (GTDB): domain Bacteria; phylum Planctomycetota; class UBA1135; order UBA1135; genus JALWOP01. The sequence goes on from JAQBVH010000032.1 coordinate 9,422, forward strand.
GAGCGGCCTACCTGATCGTCCTGGCGACCGCCGTCTACGTGGTCCTGGTGGGTGGGGACTTCATGGCCTTCGGCCGGTTCCTCGTCCCGCTGCTGCCCTTCGCCGCCCTGGTGCTGGCGGGGGGGCTGGCCGTGCTCGAGGGTCGCTTCGGCCGGGTCGCGCCGGCCGCCGCCGGGCTGCTGTCCACTGCGCTCGTGCTCACGCCTGCATTCGGCGTGCACCTGGTCCCCAAGGCCCTGCGCACCTCCTGCTCGGTGCGCCACAACCGTGGCGACGAGTCACGCAGCCGCAGCGAACTCGAGCAGTGGCAGTGCATGAACCTCCAGGCGGAGGAGTGGCTCACGCTCGGTGAGGGTCTGCGCATGGTCTCCGAGCCTGGGGACAGCCTGGTCTACGGCGCGGTCGGCGCGATCGGTTGGACCTCGCGGCTCTACCTCTACGACCGCAACGGTCTGATCACACCGTCCGTGGCCAAGCTGCCGCCCCAGACCGAGCCGCCCAGGTCCCCGGGCCACGACAAGACCGTGTCGCCGGAGTTCTTCGCGCAGGCGCGGCCGACGTACCTGTTCGCTGCCTGGATTCCGGCCGGCGCGGGTCGCTGGCAGGCCGACGTCGAGCGCACGCAGAACGCTCAGCTGATCGGGTACCTGCGAGCGGGGCAGCTGGCACGCAAGGATCTACCGCAGGGTGAGCATCCCAACCCCGGTCACCACCTCATCGTCGTCCCTGGTCGCTGAGGCGCGCGTGACCTTCGAACGTATCGATCTGGAAGTTCCCGCTGGAGAGGACCTGCGCGCCGCCGCCCTCGTTGGCCTGGCGCGGACTCCCCGCGCCTTGCCTTGCCGGTTCTTCTACGACGAGGTCGGCAGCCGACTCTTCGAGGCGATCTGCGCCACCGAAGCCTACTACCCAACCCGTTGCGAGCGCGAGATCCTGACCGCGCGGGCCGCTGAGCTGGCCGAGCGTTTCGCGGGACACGCCTTGATCGAGCTCGGGAGCGGCAGCGCCGAGAAGACCGCGCTGTTGATCGCGGCATGGGTGGGACCCGTGCATTACCTGCCGATCGACATCGATGGGAGCGCGCTCGAGCGGAGCGCCGAGCGGCTCCTCGATGGGGGAACACACCTGCGCATCACAGGCATCGCTGGCGAGTACGCGACCGGCTTGGCTCGGGCTGTCGAGGTCGTAGCAGGCCCGAAGCTGGTGCTGTTCCTCGGCGGCAACGTCGGCAACTTCAGCCGAGAGGGCGCGGCTGACTTTCTCGCGGGGGTCGCCGAGCATCTGAACGATGACGATGGCCTGCTCCTCGGCGTGGACCTGCGCAAGGAGCGTAGCCTCCTCGAGCGGGCCTACGCTGACCCCGCCGGAGTGACAGCGGCTTTCAACCGAAACCTGCTCGTGCGACTCGCTGCGGAGGCGGATGTCCGGGTCGAGCCGCAAAGCTTCGACCATGTGGCTGAGTACGGTGAGGCGGACGGTGTCGTGCGCATGTACTTGTGCGCCAACCGCAGGACCTCGATCCGGATCGGCGAGCAGTCGTTCCGCTTCGAGGCTGGAGAGCGCATCCACACCGAGGACTCGACCAAGTACGGCCGAGGGGAACTCGGGGCCCTCGCCGCTGGCGCGGGCCTTCGCCTGGTCGAGCACTGGACGGACCCGGCCGGGCTGTATTCGCTGAACCTGCTCCAGCGTTAGCAAGCTCCGTCAACGAAGGCGCCCCCGCTGTCACACGACAGCGGGGGCATGACATCCCGGAGGGCCCCATCCGCCTCGCCCCGCCGGTTGCTCGTGGTCTCAGTGGCGGCGCGGGTAGCGTCGCTGGGGGAAGGGAGTGATGCCGCCACCTCGGCTGTGGCAGTGGTACTCCGCCGGGACCCAGACCTGGCGCGTGCAGTCCTCCCAGAAGCCCGGGTGGTGCACGGCCTCCCAGCGGGCGGGGCAGATCACGCGCTCGATCCGGCGACCGCAGGAGTCGTAGGAGACCTCGATCTGGGCTGGGATCCAGACGCGCTCGACGTGGGCGGGGCGCCAGACCTGCTCGACGACGGACCGGTAGTGGCCGGGGGTCTGGTGACAGCTAGGACCGTGGACGTGTCCGCCCGAGCGGGACGGGGGCTGGTAGGTGCGGCGCGACGACTGGTCGCCGCCGTACCCATGACTACCGACATGCACGGACACCTGGCCGGCTCGCACGGGCTGGTGGGCGCCCTGTCCCCAGTTCCCAGCCCGAGAGGGTTGTTGCGCCGTGGCGGCCGGGGCCAGTGCGGCAGCGGCGAGTCCGAGGGCGATCAGTTTGGGCTTCAGGTTCATGGTTCACTCCTTTTTGCCGGCGCGTGCCGGCGGACGTTTGCTTCGTGCGTGCTCAGATGCACAGGGCGTGCCAATCGGCGAATCCGGCCCTGGAGGCATCAGGAGGGGC
>JAQBVH010000033.1 GCA_027623615.1 Planctomycetota bacterium
CGAGCTTGCGGCCGAGCTTGGTGGGTGCGCCGTCCTCGATCGCGCCGAGCTGACCCAGCAGGTGCGTCGCGCGCGACAGGGCCTCCGGTTTGGGCGGCTCGAACCAGGCGAACTGGGCCGGGTCCCGCTCGCCGAAGCAGGCCAGCTCGAGCACCGGACCGGTCAGGTCGAGGCGGTGGATCGCCGGCACCTCGGCGAGCGGCCGCGACTTCTGATCGTGGGCGCTCCAGAGGCGCACGCACACCCCCGGACCCTGGCGACCGGCGCGACCCGCCCGTTGATCCGAGGACGCGATCGAGATCGGGCCCAGCTCCAGCCGATCGAGCCCCGCGCCCGGGTCGTGGCGCATGACCCGGGCGAGCCCGACGTCCACCACCGCAGCGACCCCGTCGACCGTCACGGAGGACTCCGCCACGTTCGTCGCCAGGACGAGCTTGCGTCGCGCGCCCCGGCGCAGCACCGCGTCCTGCTTTTCGGGCGGCAGGTCGCCGTAGAGCTCGTGCAGCTCGAGTGCGTGCTTGCGGGCCACGCCCGCGAGGGACTCCGCCGCGCGCCGGATCTCCCCGACCCCCGGCAGGAAGACGAGCACGTCGCCCTCCACCGCAGCGAGCGCCGCGCGCACGCCGCGCACGAGGTGATCGCGCGCGTCCTCGCCGCGCTCCTCCGGCACGTACTGCACGTCGACGGGGAACGCGCGACCCTCGCCGCGCACGACCGGCGCGCCACCCAGCGCGCGCGCGACGGCGTCACCCTCCAGGGTCGCCGACATCACGATCAGCTTCAGGTCCTCGCGCGCCTCGCGCTGCACCTGGCGCACGAGGGCCAGCGCGAGGTCCGCCTCGAGCGAGCGCTCGTGGAACTCGTCGAGCACGATCGTCCCGTAACCATCGAGGAAGGGGTCGTCCTGCAGGAAGCGCAGCAGCACCCCCTCGGTCACCACGAGCAAGCGCGTCGCCTGCGAGCGCTTGCGATCGAAGCGCACCTGGTAGCCGACCTCGTCGCCAAGGGCCCCGCCGCGCTGGGTCGCGATCCAGCGCGCAGCTGCCCGCGCCGCGAGCCGGCGCGGTTCGAGCACGAGCACCGGACCCAGGCCTGCGTCGAGGAGCGCCGGCGGGACGCGGGTCGTCTTGCCCGAGCCGGTCGGCGCCTCGAGGACCAGGCACGGGTGGTTGGACAGACTGGCGAGCACCTGGGGCAGGACCTCGTCGACGGGCAGCTCGCTCACTGGTCCGCGAGCTCCGCGCGCAGGGCCTCGACGCGGCGCTGGTGGGCTTCCCGCGAGCCGCGTCCCACCCGCGCGGAGGAGCGCACGTGGACCTGGCGGCCCTGGCGGTCGAGCAGGACCTCGAGGTCGCTGCGCACGCCCATCCAGTTCGACGGCTGGAAGTGGACGTAGGTGTCGTCGGACACGAGCACCGTGTAGCGCTCGGACAGCAGGGCGACCAGCTTGGCGAAGGCCCCGTCCGGTTCGCCCCTCAGGGGCAGCGGCGCGACGTGACTCTCCCCCTCGTCCTGACTGCACACGCAGCCGCTGCGCTCGGCGCAGGGGCGCAGCCGTCCAGCCACGAGGCCCGAGGCCGGCGCCGTCCGCGAGGACAGCACCAACCCGACGCAGGCCGCCGCCACGAGGAGGACGACGGCCAGGACCACGATTCGGGGACGCATGCCCCCAGGGTCCACCCTGGCCCGGCAGGCGGCAAGGCTTGCATCAGGGCTCCGGCGAGCATCAGGGCCTGGCCGGCGACCGCTCGAACCAGCCGAGCCAGCGCTCGACCACGGCGAGGCGCTCACGGTTCAGGCGGTAGATCCGTTCACGGCCCTGTTTCTCGACCGAGACGAGGCCCGACTCGACCAGCACCTTGAGGTGGCGCGAGGTTGTGGGCCACGAGCACTCGAAGCGCTCCGCGATCCGGCCCGCGGTCATCTCGCCCCCGCGAAAGTGCAACACGAGCAGCACGTGACGGCGTGTCTCGTGGCTGAGAGCGTCGAAGACGGCCTCGACGTCCGCCAGATCCCGCGCCGCCCGGGAGAGGCTCACACCAGGCCCGGATAGCTGATCGTGACCGGCTCGACGTGCTGGAACTCGAACTTGGGCCGCGCCTCACGCTCCCCGCAGAGTTCCCCCATCGGCTCCCAGACGGCGAGCACGGCGGGTGACTGGTGGGCGATGTTCGGCGCGTCGGCGTCCCTCCACTCGAACACCTCGAAGAAGACGGTGCCGCCCGTGCCGTCGCTGCCGCGGTAGATCAGCGGCCCCATCTCGGTGGCGAGATCCGCGCCGCGCAGGGCGGGATAGTGCTGGGCGAGGATGCCCTCGAAGTCGGCTTCCTTGCCAGGGAGGACGCGGTAGGTGCAGAGGACGGTGACGGGTTGGCTCATGGGGTGCTCACTTTAGTTAGCTGTCATGCTAAATAACAACGGCGAGCCGCGCAAGGGCCCCTGGCGCGCGAGAATGGGACCACCGATGCGCCTCCTGGCCTCGCTGCGACGTGGTCGAGCCGGTGATCGGCCACGCTGAGGCGTCCGGCGCGCCTGGTGAGGTCGGTCTCCTGGGAGCACCGCTAGGATCGCCCTGATGCAGACCCACTGGCTCGCCGTCGGCGGCGCGCTGAGCGGGAGGTGGTTCGAGTTCTTGCGCTGGGCTGCTCGGTGGCCGTACCGCGCCGACGATCCGAGCTGACTCCAGCGTGTCCGGGAAGGGTCGGGGGCGCTCCCAGGCGCCCTACTTTGAGCGGGAATCGACCGTAGGCAATCGCTAGGATCCAGTCCTCGGGTTGGCCTTTGGGGGGCCTCCCGTTCCGCGCCTTCCACCGCAATTTCAATCATGGTCTACAACCTCGCGCTCATCCTCGGTGGCGCGCTCATCGGCGCCGTCATCTCGTGGCTGGTCGTCGTGCAGCGCGGCATCAACCAGCGCCGGGTCCAGCAAGCGCTCTGGGACCGCAAGTTCCGCCTGGCCGAGGCCGACCGCGAGGCCGCGGTCGCCGCGCTGAACCGCAACAACATCGAGGTCAAGAAGATCCGCGGCACCTTCGAGGGGCAGGAGGAGCGCATCGAAGAGCTCGTGCTCGCCCTGGACAGCGCGCGGAAGACCCTCGATCAAGGTGAGGGCGAGCTCGAAGCCCGCGCCCACGAGGTGCACGAGCTCGCGTCCACCACCCAGAAGCTGCGCGAGGAACTCGAGCACGCCCAGACCGAGTCGCGGCGCAAGACGATCGTGTTCCGCGAGCTGAGCGATGAGCGCGACCGGCTGAGCGAGCGCCTCGAGGAGTCGACCAAGGCGAACCGCGACTTCGCGGAGCGCGTCGCGCGTGACGCCGAGCGGCTGCACGACTGGGAGGAGAAGCACGCCTCCCTGACCGAGAGCAAGGTGACCCTGGTCGAGGGTCTCGAGGAACGCATCCGCACCCTCGAGCCCTTCCCCGAGCGACTCGAGGCCGCCAACGCCCGGGTCCAGGAGTGGGAGCGTCGCTACCTCGAGGCCGAGCAGGAGACCCGCGAGGAGCTCGAAGGGTTGCGCAGCCGCGTCGCCGACCTCGAGCCGGTCCCCGAGCGGCTCGCGCTGCGTGAGCTCGAGCTCGCCACCGCTCTGGAGCGTGCAGGTCAGGCCGAAGCGCGTGTGAAGGAGCTGACGCCGCTGAGCGCGCGGCTCGAGGAGCGCGAGCTCGAGCTCACCCAGCTCGCCGACGAGCTGGCCCAGCTGCGCGAGACCACCGAGGCGACGATCAACGACCTCGAGGCCCGCGTCGAGGAGCTGTCGCCCTTCCCCGATCGCCTGCAGACCCGCGAGGAGCAGCTGCGGGTCGCGACCGAGCGCCACGAGGAGCTCCTGACCTCCTCCCAGGAGGAGATCGTGGGACTCAAGGCGCGCATCGACGAGCTGTCCCCCTACCCGGCGCTGCTCGCCGAGCGTGAGGAAGAGCTGCGCACGGCGAGGGTGCACCTCGAGGAGCTCGAGCGTACGAGCGAGGCCGAGGTCGAATCCCTGCGCGCACGTCTCGAGGAGCTGCACCCCGTCCAGGAGGAGCTCGGGCAACGCAAGCAGGAGCTGCGCAAGAGCACCGCGCGCTACGAGCAGGATCTGGCCGCGGCTCGGGCCGAGGTGACGACCCTGCGCGAGCGCGTGAACGACCTCGAGCCCATGCCGGCCCAGCTCGCCAAGCGCGAGACCGAGCTGCGCGCCGCCGTGGAGCGCCACGACCGCCTGGCCGAGGACACCGATCGGGAGCTCAGCGCCCTGCGCGCCAAGGTCGAGAAGCTCGAGCCGAAGCAGCTCAGCCTGGCCGAACGCGATGGCGAGCTGCGGGTGCTCGAGAAGCGCCACGGCGAGCTGCAGGTGCAGTCGGACAGCCGCATCCGCGAGCTGACCGATCGCCTCATGAAGCTCGAGCCCATGCCGGAGAAGCTTTCCGAGCGCGAGCGTCAACTCGAGGAGACCCGCGCCGAGCACAAGGACTACGTCGCCAAGAAGAGCAAGGAGCTGGCCACCCTGCTGGACCAGGTCTCCAAGCTCGCCGCCCTGCCGAACCGGATCGGGGAGGCGGAGCTCCAGTTGGCCAAGACCGAGGGCAAGCTGCAGAAGGTCGACCGCGAGAAGCGCGAGGAGATCGAACAGCTGCGGTCGGTCGTGCAGACCCTCGAGCCCCTACCTGCTCAGCTCGAGGAGCGCGAGCAAGAGGTCAGCGACTGGCGCACCCGCTTCGGCAGCCTCGAGGAGAAGACCGAGCGTGACCGGGACAAGCTCGAGAAGCGCATCGTCGAGCTGGAGGAGAGGTCCAGGGACCTGGCGAGCGCGCGCAAGCAGCTCTCGACCCTGACCCGCCAGGTCGCACGCGGCAAGAAGGAGGTCGACTCGCGCGAGGTGCGCATCGAGGTCCTTGGCGGCCGCATCGAGGCTCAGAAGGGCGAGCTGGCCGATCTCAAGCGCCAGGTCCTGGGCATGGGCGCCGACCACCGCAGCCAGCAGCAACGCATCAACAGCCTCGAACAGGAACGCAAGGAGCTGCTGACCCAGCTGCAGGCCTCCGAGGTGCGCCTCCAGGACGCGACGAACACCAAGCGCCTGGTCGAGAAGGACCTGCGCGGCAAGGAGCGCGAGGTCGCCAAACTCGAGCGAGCGCTCACGAAGGACGCGGCCGCGAAGTCGCCGGCCGCTCCTGCCAAGACGGCTGCCACGGCCAAGGCCGCACAGGCCGAGGTCGCCGCCGCGAAGGCCTCGCCGAAGACGCCCGCTGCGAAGCAGCCGGCTACCAAGGCTCCGGCCCCGCCCAAGGCTCCGGCCAAGGAGCCCGCCGCCAAGAAGGCTCCGGCCAAGAAAGCTCCGGCCAGGAAGCCCGCCGCCAAGCCGGCTCCGGCCAAGAAGGCGCCGGCCAAGAAGCCCGCCGCAAAGGGCAGGGAGAAGCTCCGCGTGGTCGAGCTCGCGCCGCAGCCGCGTGGGGGCGTGAGCGCTTCGGAAGCAGCCAAGAGAAGGGCCGCGGCGAAGAAGGCGCCGGCCAAGAAGGCTCCGGCGGCAAAGAAGGTCGCCAAGAAGGCACCTGCCAGGACGAAGACGACCGCGAAGAAGAGGGTGCGCACGAAGGCAGGCTCCCGCTGACTCGCTGAAAACGATGGGGTTCTACGGCGATCACGTCCTTCCGCGCGGGATCGCCTGGGGTATGCAGGGCCGGGCCTTCCGCGAGCAGCGGGGTCCGGCCCTCACTCTCGCCCGGGGTCGCGTGCTCGAGCTCGGGTTCGGGGCGGGGCACAACCTCGAGCACTACCCGGCAGCGGTCGAGGAGGTGCTCGCCCTCGAGCCGGCGACCGTGAACCGCAAGCTGGCCGCGAAGCGCGTGGCCGCCGCGCGCATGCCGGTGCGCTGGGTCGGCCTGGAGGGCGAGTCCGTTCCCCTGGAGGACGACACGGTCGACACGGTCGTCTCCACCTGGACCCTGTGCACGATCCCCGGCCTTGGCCAAGCCCTGGCGGAGGTGCGCCGGGTCCTGCGACCGGGGGGCGAACTGCTCTTCCTCGAGCACGGCCTCAGCCCCGACCCCAAGGTCGCGCGCTGGCAGAATCGGCTCAACCCGCTGCAACGCCGGCTCTGCGGCGGCTGCCACTTGAACCGGCGCATCGACGCCGAACTCGAGGCCGCCGGCTTCGATCTCAGGGCCCTCGAGACCTTCGCGATGAAGGGCCCGCGCATCGCCACGTGGATGTATCGGGGACGAGCGACGCAGTAGGTGCCAGGGCTACTTGCCGTAGCTCGGGACGGGCACCTCACCGTCGGTCGCGATCACGACGTCGATTGCCGCGTGGAAGATGCGGCCGCGATCGTCGTACTCGCGCACGAGCTCGAGCAGGAAGCGCGGGTCGGGGTCGAACCTGGCCTCGAAAACCTTCTCGCCGTTGGCGACCACGCTGACGGGCTTGGCGAAATCGACCATGCGCGGATGCAGGTGCAGGCGCAGCGCGCGGACTCCCGCCGTGGTCAACTCGATGCGGTTGTCGCCGGCGTTGACGGCCCACACGCGCTGGTCGACGGCCTCCTCGCCCTGCGGTGTCTCGAGCGGCGTCAGACGCACCCAGTGGCTCGTCTCACGGGTGATCGCCCGATCGGGGTGCCAGGTGTGCTGCTCGTCCCAGTCGTCGCGGGTCGGCGCCGCGTCCCAGCGCAGGCTGCCGCGACCCCAGGCGAAGACCCGCTGCGGATACGGATCGCGCGGGTGCTCGTCGAGGAAGCTGGCCGCCTTCGGTAGCTCGTCCGCGAAGATCTGGTGACCACCCGGCTTCTCCACGTTGACCCAGGGGAACGCGCGCTCGGCCCTCCCGTCCCGGCTGCGACGGTTGAACTCGGCGATCTGGTACGGCTCACGCACGCCCCAGGTCGCGTAGCCCGGGACGTTGAAGAGCAGCTCGGCCTGGCGGTTCTCGACGTAGTCGTAGCCGCCGCTCATCGGCGACACCGCGCCGAAGCGATCGCCGAGGGAGATCCCCGTGCGCCAGGACAGGTGCCCCCCCATCGAGTGCCCGGTCATGAACACCCGATCCGGGTCGATGTTGTAGTGCCGCTGCACCTTCGAGATCGCGCTCAGGACCAACGAGTTGCCGATCGCGCCCCAACCCCGGCGCGTGAACGGCGCGACCAGGATCCAACCGCGCTGCTCGACCTCGGCGATCCAGGGCCGCACCCCCCCGTGCGACGCCCGGCGCGCGTAGTCGAGGCTCATCGCGCTGTTGCCCCCGTGGCCGACCACGAGCAGCGAGGTCGGGACGTCCGGGTCGAGGCGCTTCGAGACGTAGAGGAAGCCCGCGGTCGTGTAGTCCACGTGGTCGCAGGCGAGCGCGATCTCGGTCAGCGCTCCAGCCTCGACCAGCGGCTCGAACGCCCCGCTCCGGCCGGCACGCAGACGACGTTCGAGCTCCTCGACGCCGAGCGCGGCCAGCGCGTCGGGGACGGGAGTACCCTGCTCGAAACGCGCATCCAGCCAGGCGTCGAGGGCGAGGCCGACGGGGTCGGGTGCCTGGGCCTCCTGGGCCAGGAGGACGGGCGAGCAGAGCACGGTCAGGACGAGCGAGGCGTGACGCATGGCCTCACCCTACACGCCCGACCGGCGTTAGGCTGACCAGCATGATCCTCCGCGCCGCGCTCTCCCTGGCCGTCTGCCTCAGCGCTCCTCTCGCCGCCAACGATCGCGCGCCTAGCCTGGTGCTGATCGTGGCCGACGACCTCGGCTACGGCGACCTCGGCTGCTACGGCCAGCAGGTCATCCAGACTCCTCACATCGACCAGCTCGCGGCGGAGGGCCTGCGCCTGACGCACTTCTACGCGGGCTCGACCGTGTGCGCTCCATCCCGGTGCGTGCTGATGACCGGGCTCGACACCGGCAAGTGCCTGATCCGGGGCAACGGCAAGACGAACCTGCGCCCCGAGGACGCGACGATGGCCAAGGTGCTGCAGGGCGCGGGCTACCAGACCGGCTGCTTCGGCAAGTGGGGCCTGGGCCACGAGGGGTCGACGGGCTTGCCCACCCGGCAGGGCTTCGACGCCTTCTTCGGGTACCTCGACCAGCACCACGCCCACAACTACTACCCAACCTTCCTCATCGACGGCGAGGAGCGCCACGCGCTGCCCAACGTCGTTCCCACGGAGGGCCAGTACGGCCAGGGCAAGGCCTCCGAGAAGATCGAGTACGCCGCGGACACGATCCACGACCGCGCGCTGACCTGGATGCGCGGGCTGGATCCGGGACGACCGTTCTTCCTCTTCTATCCTTCGACCCTCCCCCACGCGAACAACGAGGCCGGGCGCGAGGGCATGGAGGTTCCGAGCTACGGTCCGTACGTCGACGAGGACTGGCCCGAGCCGCAGAAGGGTCACGCGGCGATGATCTCGCACCTCGATCGCCAGGTCGGCGAGCTCGTCGCGCTGCTCGAGGAGCTGGACCGCGCTCGCGACACGCTCGTGATCTTCACCTCGGACAACGGCCCCCACCGCGAGGGCGGCAACGACCCCGACTTCCACGACTCGAACGGACCCCTGCGCGGCATCAAGCGCGCGTTGACCGACGGCGGCATCCGCGTGCCGACGGTCGTGCGCTGGCCGGGGGTGACCCGGCGCGGCTCGTCCTGCGACCACGCCCTGGGCTTCGTCGACCTGCTCGCGACCGCGGCCGACCTGTGTGCTGCTTCCGCAGCGGCCCCGACCGACGGTGTCAGCCTGCTCCCATCCCTGCGCGGCGGCGCCGCCCCGCAGCGGGACGCGCTGTACTGGGAGTTCTACGAGGGTGACAGCGCGCAGGCCGTGCGCTTCGGCGCCTACAAGGCCATCCGCGCGCCGCTCTTCCATGGCCCGATCGAGCTCTACGACGTGGTTGCCGATCCGGGCGAGGAGACGAACCTCGCGCAGCGCCGTCCCGATCTGGTGCGGCGCGCCGAGGGGTTGCTGGCGGCAGGCCACACGCCCTCCGAGCTCTGGAAACGTCGACGTTGAGGCTCTCTCCTTGGGAATTCTTACGAATCCCTTTTTTGTTGACGCCCAGCAGCCGCCCGCTCCGAAGGGGGTCTTGAACGGTACGTTTCCCCACCCCCACGAGGCCGCCCCAGCCTCGGGAAGCTCACCAATGAGTCCCCCGTCCCACGCGGACGCCGTCCCCTCCCCTGGAGGCGCTCGGTGAGCCTGCGCATCCACAACAACCTGGCGGCCATGGCCGCCCAGACCAACCTGTTTCAGGCGACCCAACGCGTCGAGCGCGGTCACCTGAAGCTGGCCACCGGTCTGCGCATCGCAGGAGCGGCCGACGACGCGGCCGGCCTGGGCGTCGTGGAGAGGATGCGCGTGCGCGCGCGGTCGATGCAGGTGGCGGCGCGCAACATGCAGGACGGGATCAGCCTGGTGCAGGTGTTCGAGGGCGCGCTCGGCGAGCCGCAGGAGCTGATCCACCAGCAGCGAGAGCTCGCCGTGCAGGCGGGGAGCGGGACCTTGGGCGAAGACGAGCTCGAGCTGCTCGACGACGTCAAGCAGACCAACGCCGAGGAGATCGGGCGCCTCATTCGCCAGACGGAGTACGGCGGCCGTAGCCTGCTCCGGGACAACGGTACGGTCGACATCCAGATGGGCCTGGACGACGGGGAGACGCTCGCGATCGACCTCGAGAACTTCAGCGCCTGGCAGTCGGCCTTCGAGAACGCGCACCTGTTCAACGCCGCGGGGCGTGACTGGATCATGCGCCTCTCGGATCTGTTCACAGGGCTGATCGGCACGGCGCGCGCGAAGACCGGCACGGCGCAAACCGTGCTCGAGGGCGCCCAGCGCCAGATCCTCGATCAGCGCACCCATGTCCAGAACGCGGAGTCGCGGCTGCGCGACGTGGACATGGCCGAGGAGACGTCCAATCTCACCCGCAATCAGATCGTGCAGTCGGCGGCCACGGCCGTGCTGGCCCAGGCGAACCTGAACCCCGAGCTGGCGCTGATGCTGATCTGAACCGGGGCCGAGGCGCTCCGTTTCGATGGCAGCATGCTCCACGCCGTCCCCCTGCTCCTCCTGGGCCTCACCTGGCCTGGATCCGAGGCACCTGCCGCGACGGCGAGCTGCCTCGCGGCGCTGTCCTGGGAGGACTCCTGGCTGGCCAGGCACCAGAACGAGGACGGCAGCTGGGACGCGGACGGGTTCCAACGCCACTCCCGCGAGGACGACCCGCCCGCGACACCGGGCCAGGCGGACGCGGACCTACGCGTCACATCCCTGGTCGTCCTGCAGCTGCTCCAGAACAGCGACCTGACCAGCGGACCGAACCGGCGCGCCCTCAAGCGGTCGCTCGACTGGTTCCTGTCCCTGCGCGAGGACGCGCTCGACCTCGGCAGCCAGGGGCCGCGCAGCATTCGCGACCACGCCCTCGCGACCCTGGCGCTGACCGAGATGCTCTCGCTCAGCGAGAACGAGGAGCTGCGCAGCGTGGCCGGGGAGTGGGTCATGGCGCTCGAATTCGCGCGCCATGGAAACGGCGGCTGGGGCGCCGGACCCGACCTCCCGGCGGACTCCCTGACGACAGGTTGGGCCCTGATCGCCCTGCGCAAGGCGCAGCTCACGCAGCTGCCGGTCTCGCACCGTGCGGCGCGCGACGGATGGGGCTTCCAGCGCTCGTGCTTCGACCTCGAGTCGGGCCTGGTCGCGGCCACGCCCGAGGCCGCACCCGGGCGGCTCGCGGCGACAGGACTCACGCTCGCGGCGGCGAACCTGCGTGAGGGCGACGCGCCGCTCGACCCGTGGCTGCGTCGCGCGCAGGCGGCGCTGCACGCGCGCGGCCTCGAGGGTGTGACGGTCGATGGCGCGACCGACTGGGAGAGCGTCTTCAGCGTTGGCCTGGCGGCGTACATCACCGGTGGCCGCTGGTGGAAGGCCTGGATGGACGAGACGAAGGCCATGTTCCACGACCTGCTCGAGGCGCAGGGACAGGCGCCGGTGAGCGAGCACGAACCCGGCGGCAGCCTGGGCAGTCGAGCCTGGTCGGCCATGGGCGTGATGCTCTACTACCGCTACGGGCGGCTGATCTTCCGCTAGAAGAGCCGAGGCAGGACTACTCGTCCTGCTGCTTCTCGTCCTTGACCCGCTGCTTGATCACGTCGCGGTGCGCCATGGGGTCGGCGATCATCGCGCGGTGATCCTCCTGGAGGGTCTTCCACCACTCCGCGGCGCCGAGGACGCGCTCGATGCGTTCTCTTACCGAGAGCTCCGCGGCCATGATCTCCTCGAAGGTCTTGGCCTGCAGCCCCTCGCGCACCTGGGGCCGCAGCAGGAAGCGCAGCTTGCAGAGGGTGCCGAAGACGGCCCGCTCGGTGTCGAGCGAGACGAAGACGCTCTCCATCAGGTCGTGAAAGTCGCGGTTCTTGCGCTCGTAGCCGAACTCCTGCTCGAGCCGCCCGGCCCAGTACCTGGAGAGCTCCTTGAGCCCGCGGGCCTGGTCCTTGTCCGGCTCGCGCCCGATCCATGCCGCGAGGCGAAACTCGACGTCCGCGCTGCCCGCTCCGACCATCACGCTGTGGTCGGAGGTGACCTCGGTGACCTTGTAGGCGCCCTTGTCCCGGGAGTTCCACCCAGGCCCCTCGAAGCCGAGCAGCTCGCTCGGCCAGTCGGGTACGTCCATCCCGAAGCTCTCGAGGGGCCCGTACTGCACGTTGCGCTCGTCGCTGTGGGAGAGCCCCAGGTCCTCGAGCAGGAGCTCGATGAGCAGCGCCTTGTAGCGCCGCTCGACC
>JAQBVH010000034.1 GCA_027623615.1 Planctomycetota bacterium
CACGACGCGGCCCGACACGATCTTCGGCGCGACCTTCATGGTCGTGGCGCCCGAGCACCCGCTGGTCGACCAGCTGACGACGGACGAACACCGCGACGCGGTGCAGGCCTATCGGCGGGAGGCGTCGAGCAAGTCGGAGCTGCAGCGCACGGACCTGGCCAAGGGCAAGACCGGCGTCTTCAGCGGCGGATACTGCCTGAACCCGCTCCTCGGGCCCGACGACCCGACGGCGCGCGTGCCGATCTACGTGGCCGACTACGTCCTGATGGGCTACGGCACGGGCGCCATCATGTGCGTGCCGGCCCACGACGAGCGCGACCACGAGTTCGCGACCACGTTCGACCTACCGATCAAGCCGGTGGTGAAGCCGGCCGACGGGAGTGAGGTCGGGGAAGGCTGCACCTCGAACGACGGCATCGCGATCAACTCGCCCGGCTGGGATGGCCTCGCGACCGACCAGGCCAAGGCGCGCTCGATCGAGCTGATCGTCGAGCGCGGGCTCGGCGAGGGGAAGATCAACTACCGGCTGCGGGACTGGCTCTTCTCGCGGCAGCGCTATTGGGGCGAGCCGTTCCCCGTGTTGCACAGGGCCGACGGCACGCACCGCCGCGTCCCCGACGGGGACCTGCCGGTCAGCCTGCCGGACATGGACGACTTCGCGCCGCCCGACGATGGGTCGCCGCCGTTGTCCAAGGCGACCGACTGGGTCGCGACCACCGATCCGGACAGCGGAGAGCCAGTCCTGCGCGACACGGACACCATGCCCGGTTGGGCTGGCTCGTGCTGGTACTACCTGCGCTTCATGGACCCGGGCAACGACCAGGCCTTCGCCTCCGAGGCGGCGCTGAAGTACTGGGGCAACGTCGACCTCTACATCGGAGGCACCGAGCACGCGGTGCTGCACCTGCTGTACTCGCGCTTCTGGCACAAGGTGCTCTGGGACGAGGGCCTGGTGCCGACCAAGGAGCCGTTCCAGCGCCTGTTCAACCAGGGCATGCTGACCGCGTTCGCCTTCAAGGACGAGACCGGGCGCACCGTTGCGGTCGACGAGGTGGACGACGGGGTCGACCCGCCGGTGATGAAGTCCACCGGGAACGCCGTCGAGCGCATCGTGGCCAAGATGTCGAAGGGCCTCAAGAACGTCGTCAACCCCGACGACGTCTGCGCGGAGTACGGCGTCGACACCTTCCGGCTGTACGAGATGTTCATGGGCCCGCTCAGCGAGTCCAAGCCCTGGAACCCGCGCGACGTGCCGGGGCCGCGGCGCTTCCTCGAGCGGCTGTGGCGCCTGATGGTCGACCCGGACGGGGACACGCCGATCCGTCCGCACCTGATGGAGGGCGCGGGTGGCGCCCCCGAGGGTGGACGTCTGGTCATCGAGCGTGCCCTCAACCAGTGCCTGAAGCGGGTCGAGGATTCGTTCAAGGCGTTCAACTTCAACACCGCCGTGGCCGCGTTCATGGAGTTCCTGAACGTCGCGACCAAGAACGCCGCCGAGCTGTCCAAGGACCAGGCCGAGCGGCTGGTGTGCGCCCTGTCGCCCTTCGCGCCCCACTTGGCCGAGGAGCTGTGGTCACGACTGGGTCATGCGGGCTCGATCGCGCGGGCTGGCTGGCCGAGCGTCGACGAGCAGTACCTCCAGGAGGACAGCTTCGAGCTGGTCGTTCAGGTCAACGGCAAGCTGCGCGGTCGCGTCAGGGCCTCGAAGCAGGCAGACAAGGCCGCCCTCGAAGCCCTGGCCGAAGATACCTGTGCCGAGCAGCTGAGCGGCAAGGAGCGGGTGAAGACGATCGTCGTCCCCGGCCGCCTGGTGAACTTCGTGATCAAGGGCTGAGGTTTCAAGTTCCGGGTCACGGGGCGCTGTCCCGGATTGATCCCACGGGGCTCCGCTGCCTACACTCTGCGGCGAGGGGAGGCCGCGCCGGTCAGCGGCGTGGTCTCCCCTCATCGTTCGACCCGGTCGCCGCCCCCCGGCGATCCACCTCAGTGACCGGCCCCCCAAGGAGAGCGCCCGCATGGCCTTGTTGCAGCAGGACCACGCCCTCGATCTGTGCCGCGAGCTCGTCGAGAAGAGCCCCGCAGACCAGACCGAGGTCACCCTCGAGTGTGTGGAAGACCGCTTCGTCCGCTACGCGGACGAGGGGCCGACCCAGACCGCCGACCGGGAGCGCTATGACCTGGCGATCCGTGTGCGCCTCAACCCGAGTGACGCGAAGGGGCCCTTCGCCGGGTGGCGAGAGGCCCGCGCGACCTGCGGGACCCTCGACCCCGAAGACGCGCAGGCCGCGCTGGAGCGGGCCATGACCCTGGCCGAGGTCACCGAGCCGAACCCGGACCTCGTGCCCATGGGGGGCCCGGTCGCGGTGGCCGAGACGGCTGCCGAGCGGCCGACGATGGACCACACCTTCCGCGAGAAGGCGGCCTGGGTCGACCAGGCCCGCAGCGCCTGCGAGGAGAACGGGCTCGTGCCCGCCGGCCTGACCCAGACGACGGCGGCGACCCGCAGCGTGGTCAATTCCCAGGGGCGCGCGGTGCACGGCGCGCGGACGCGGGCAGCCTTCTCCCTGACCGCCTCGCCGGCGAACGGGGAGGGTGGCTCGGGCTTCGCCGAGGTCATTCACAAGAACGTCGAGCGCCTCGACGTAACCGGAGCGATCGGCCGCGCCGTCGACAAGGCCGTCCGGAGCCGTCACACCGAGCCCGTCGACGCGGGGACCTACACCGTCGTGCTCGAGCCGGCGGCGGTGGCCAGCCTGCTGCTCTTCGCCGGCTACCATGGTTTCGGCGCGCGCGAGGTGCACGAGCAGAGCTCGTTCCTCTGCGGTCGCGTGGGGGAGCGCATCTTCCCCGAGTCCCTGCTCGTCGCAGACCACGCAGCCAACGAGGTCTACCCCGGCTTCCTCTTCGACGGGGAGGGCTCTCCGCGCGCGCGGGTCGTGCTGCTCGAGGACGGCGCCTTGCTGGGGCCGGTCACCGACGAGCGCTGGGCGCGCAAGCTCGGACTGCCGAACACCGGCCATGGTCGTTCGCAGCCCTCGCCCCACGGGCCGTCGACGACCAACCTCTACCTCGCTCCGGGCAGCCAGTCGATCGACCAGCTCGTCGCCGGCATCGACCGCGGCCTGCTCATCAGCCAGTTCCACTACACGAACATGATCGAGCCGAAGGGGTTGACCCTGACCGGCATGACGCGCAACGGCACCTTCCTGATCGAGAACGGTCGCGTGGGCACCGCGGTCAAGAACCTGCGCTTCACCCAGAGTCTGGTCGGCGCGCTGCAGCACGTGACCGGCGTGGGCGAGGAGCTCGAGGTCGCGGGCGCCCTGTTCGACGGCGAGGTCGTCTGCCCGGCCCTGCGCATCGAGAATTTCCAGTTCACCTCGACCACCGACTTCTAGGAGCTCCGCCATGATGGACACAGCCCAAGCGGCGGTCGAGGCCGCCCTCAAGGCCGGCGCCGACTACGCGGACGCCCGCATCAATCGCCTCTCGCGCGAGGAGTACACCCTCAAGAACGGCGCCCTCGAAGGCGCCGACGCCCCAGACGAGGTCGGGCTCGGTGTGCGCGTGCTCGCCGGAGGCGCCTGGGGCTTCGCCGCCGCGCCAGCGACCTTCCGCGAGGCCGCGGACGTGGCCGGCGGGCTTGCCCGTCGCGCCACCAAGGTGGCCAGGGACTGCGGCTCCGCGCGCAAGGGCCCGATCGAGCTGGCGCCCGAGGGCAGTCACTGCGGCGAGTTCGTGACCCCGATAGGCGAGGATCCGTTCTCGGTCCCGCTCGAGACCAAGCTCGACCTGTTGCGCGCGGCGGACGCGACGATGAAGGGCCGCTCGGAGACGGTCGTGCGTCAGGTGACCCTCTCCCTGCGCCGTGAGGAGCAGTGGCAGGTCTCGAGCGAAGGCTCGCAGCTGCATCAGGTGTTGATCCGTTCCGGCGCGGGCATCGCCTCGACCGCCGCAGCGAACGGTCAGGTCGAGACGCGCAGCTACCCCGCCTCCTTCGGCGGCAACTACAAGACCCAGGGCTGGGAGTTCGTCGAAGGTCTCGACCTGACCGCGAACGGCGAGCGCGTGCGCGACGAAGCGATCGCGCTCTGTCACGCAGACCCATGCCCGGGCGGCGAACGCACGCTGATCCTCGGTGGCTCGCAGTTGATGCTGCAGATCCACGAGTCCGTCGGACATCCCAACGAGCTGGATCGGGTGCATGGCCACGAGGTCGACCTGGCCGGTCGCAGCTTCGCGACCACCGACTTGCTCGGTTCGTTCACCTACGGCTCGCCCCACGTGAACCTGGTCGCTGACTCGACCGTGCCCGGCGGGCTCGACACCCGCGGCTGGGACGACGAGTGCGTGGAGTCCGGGCGCTGGCACGTCGTGCGTGAGGGCCAGTTCGTCGGGTACCACACCAGCCGCGAGTGGGTGAACCGTATCGACGAGCAGCGCTCCCGTGGCACCTCGCGCGCGGAGGGTTGGTACAACCCGCCGATCGTGCGCATCACGAACCTCTCCCTCGAGCCGGGCACGTGGGGCCTGGACGCCTTGATCGCGGACACCGAGGACGGAGCCGTGTTCGCGGACACGGTCAAGATGTGGTCGATCGACCAGCGTCGGCTCAACTTCCAGTTCACCTGCGAGGTCGGGTACGAGGTCCAGAACGGGAAGCTCGGACGGCTCCTGCGTCGGCCCACCTACCAGGGGCGCACTCCAGAGTTCTGGCGCTCCTGTGACGCGATCTGCGGTCCCCAGCATTGGGAGCTGTGGGGGGTGCCCAACTGCGGCAAGGGCAACCCGATGCAGGTGGCCGAAATGAGCCATGGCGCTGCGCCGGCTCGCTTCCGAGGGGTCACCTTCGTCGAGGCCTGATCGGGTACGAAAGCGCCTCAAACCCAGACGGCCGCCCAAAAAAGGATTTCCTCGTAAGCTGTTGCGAGGTGGCAGCTTATGCAGTCAGTTTCGGGTTTGCCCGACCGGAGCGGCACGACTCGTGCATTTGTTAGGTGTCCGGAGCCGAGGGGGCGGAACAATATGGGGTCGACCGTCTCCCCGCGGTTCCCTCCGGACAGCCTGCGCGCTTCCTCGCGCGGGCGCACCCTAGTCACACCATGCTTCGCACATCGCTCACCGCCGTGCAGCGCCATCCGGTCGGCCCGCGCCCGACCTGGGGGCTGCTGTCCACGTTGGGCCGCGTCCTCGCTGCCACGACGCTCGTAGCTGCTGCCCATGCTGGGCCGTTCGAGGATCCGTCCGTCGAGTTCACCACGACCTCCGTCGCGGGGGACGAGGGCGGAGGCGATCTGATCGCCACACTCAGCCTCTCCGCGCCGGCCGCCGCGGACGTGACCGTTCCGTACACGCTGACGGGGACCGCGACCGACATCACCGACTACGGCCTGGACCTCGGCAGCCCGATCACGATCCTCGCCGGCCAGACCACCGTCGACATCACGCTGACCCCGGTCGCGGACGCCCTCGACGAGCTCGACGAGACCGCGATCCTGACCCTGGGGACGCCCACGGGCGCGACCCTGGGCGTGAACCAGGAGTTCACGTTCACCGTGAACGACGACGACGCGCCGCCCGCCGTGACCTTCTCGGTCGCGAGCCAGAGTGGTGCCGAGGACGGCAACCTCACGGTCGACGTGCAACTCGACGCGCCCTCGGGCCTCGAGGTCAGCGTTCCCTTGAGCCTCACCGGCACGGCGCTCGACGGCACCGACTACAGCCTCAGATCGAACCCGGTGGTCGTGCTTGCCGGCGAAACCACGACGACCCTGACCTTCCAGATCAGAGACGACGTCACCGACGAGGACGACGAGACGATCATCGCGACCATGGAGGCGCCGACCAACGCGACGCTCGGTGCGACGACGGTCCACACGGCGACGGTCACCGACGACGACGATCCGCCAACGGTGCAGTTCAGCCAGGCGAGCCAGTCCGCGGGGGAGAACGCGGGCGCCACGCCGGTCGAAGTCAGCCTCTCGGTCGCCTCGGGCAAGGAGATCAGCGTGCGCTTCACGCTGTCGGGCACCGCGTTCGATCCGGACGACTTCAGCCTGAGCGCGGCCGCCTTCGTGATCCCAGTCGGGCAGGCGACCATGACGATCGACCTCGTCCCGGTCGACGACGTGATCGACGAGGAGGACGAGACCGCGGTCTTCACCCTGGGCGCGCCGACCAACGCCAGCCTCGGTGCTCAGGTTGGTCAGGTCTTCACCATCCTCGACCAGGACGATCCGCCCACGGTCGACTTCCAGCTCGCGTCATCGGCGCCGGGCGAGGGTGGCGGCAGCGCGTTGATCACCCTCCAGCTCTCGGAGGTCTCCGGCCAGGAGGTCTCGGTGCCCTTCATCCTGACCGGCACCGCGCTCGACCCCGACGACTACGGCTTCGATGCGTCGCCGGCGATCATTCCTGCTGGGCGGACCAGCGTGGACCTGACGCTGACCCTGGTCGACGACCAGCTCGACGAGGACGACGAGACGGTCGTCGTGACCCTCGGCAACCCCACCGGGGCCGACCTGGGAGCGACGATCGTGCACAGCGCGACGATCGGCGACGACGACGCGCCGCCCACGGTCGACTTCGAGGTTGCCGCCAGCAACCCCGCGGAGGGTGACGGCACCGCGATCCTGACCGTCGACCTGTCCGAGGCCTCGGGCCTCGACGTGACCGTGCCCTTCACCGTAGGCGGCAGCGCGGTCGATCCGGACGACTTCACGATCGAAGCCAGCCCCTTGGTCATCCTCGCCGGTTCGACCAGCGGGACGGTCACCGTCACCCTGGTCGACGACGCCCTCGACGAGGACGACGAGACGCTTCAGGTCGACCTCGCCACGCCGACCAACGGCACGCTCGGGACGGTCATCAGCCACCTGCTGACCGTGGTCGACGACGACGATGCGCCCATGGTCGACTTCGCTGCCGGCGCCCAGAGCGCCGGTGAAGCCGGGGGCGCGGTCAGCTTGACCGTGAACCTGTCGGCCCCCTCGGGGCTCGAGGTCAGCGTGCCGTTCACCCTCGCCGGTAGCGCGCTCGAGACCGACGACTACGCGATCGACGCCAGCCCGCTGATCATCCCCGCCGGGCAGGCCAGCGCGGACATCGTCCTGACCCCCACGGACGACTCGCTCTACGAGCCGGCCGAGACCGTTGAGGTCCAGCTTGGTGCCCCGAACAACGGGCAGTCGGGTTCGACCACCTTGCACGTGGTCACGATCAACAGCGATGACCCGCCGCCCGCGGTCGAGTTCACTGCCGCGAGCCAGTCCTCCGGCGAAGGTCTGGGCGCCGTCACGGTCAGCCTGACCCTGTCCGCAGTCAGTGGCACGGACGTGGTCGCGCCCCTGTCGGTGAGCGGCACGGCCACGAACGGCGTCGACTTCACCCTCGACCTGAACCCGGTCGTCATCCCGGCCGGCGCCCTTTCTGCGGACACCACGGTGACCGCGATCGCCGACGCCCTCGACGAGTTCGACGAGACCGTGGTGCTCACGATCGACCCGCCCACGGGCGCGCTGCTCGGGACGACCACGGTCCACACCCTGACCCTCGTGGACGACGACGCTGCGCCGACGGTCAGCTTCCAGATCCATGTCCAGGGCGTCCTCGAGGACGCGGGCGTGGTGCTCGCGACGCTCGAACTGTCCGCCGTGTCCGGCAAGGACGTCACCGTGCCGTTCACGCACAATGGCAAGGCGGACGCCGGCAGCGACTACACGATCTCGGGCAGCCCCGTGGTCATCAGCGCGGGCAGTACGGTCAAGGACATCCTGGTCACGATCCTCGATGACGACGAGGACGAGTTCTGGGAGAGCGTGCGCGTTCTGATCGACGAGGCGAACCTCGTCAACGCGGCGGCGGGAACGCTCCTCCGGCACCGGATCAACGTCGAGGACAACGACGGGATCGGCACCAACAAGGACATCGCCGGCCTGCGCCCGAACCTCTTCTCGCTCGCCTACCCCCAGGTCCTGGTCGGCCAGAGCAACGGGCCCCAGACGATCGTGCTGACGAACACGCAGCACGTCCCGATCACCTTCAAGCACGTCGAGTTCGAAGGCGAGTACCCCGACGACTACGCGGTGGCCTACGGCCAGCCCGTGCCGCTCGTGCTGCTGCCCGGCCAGTCGGCCAGCTTCGACGTCACCTTCCAGCCGACCCAGTATGGCCGGCGGGACGCGATCGCGCGGGTCGTTCAGGCGCCGCATGGCGCACCAGAGACCCTGATCGACTTGTCCGGCACTGCCCTGGGTCTGCCCGGGGACGAGCTGCGTGTGGCGGTCGGTCCGGACGACGTGCTCGACACGCTGGGCCAGCACTGGTCCTACGACTTCGGGGACACCGGCGACTCGGCCTACGTCTCGACCGGTCAGGACCTGCCGGGGGACGACGATGCCCTCTATCAGGTCGTGCGCGTGGGGGCGACCTTCGGATTCGCCTTCGAGCTGCCCGACGGTGACTACGACGTCGTGCTGCACTTCGCCGAACTCGAGGCCTCGCTCGTCGGCGAGCGCGTCTTCGACGTGCTGCTCGAGGGCGCGCTCGCAATCGACAACCTCGACCTCATCAGCGTTGCCGGCGCCGCGACTCCCTGGAACACCGTGCCGCTGCGCACGACCGTGACCGGCGGCGTGCTCGACCTGGACCTGATCGCGTCCGTCGGCGAAGCCAGCCTGGCCGCTATCGAGATCACCTCGATGCCCCTGGTCAGCGCTGATCTCGGCGCCGTCAACTTCGGGAACGTCGACCAGGGGTTCGAGGCCGACCAGACCGTCCAGCTCACGAACGCGGGCCTCGCTGACGGCAAGGTCACGCAGCTGGCCCTGGTCCTCGACGGCACCAGCAAGGGGACGGCCGAGGACTTCTCGGTCACCCTGGACAACACCGAGTACTTCGGCGGCGTCTCGACCGTCTACTACGCGGTCGACTTCGACCTCCCGTCGGGTCAGACCGTGCCGATCGAGGTCACGTTCGAGCCGACCGAGCACCAGGAGAACGTGCTGCGCGTCGAGCTGATCGGAGCATTCGGGACGATCGAGATCGATCTCTCGGGCACCGGCGGTGCGGACGCGAGCTGGGGCTTCCTGCACCCCGTGCTCGAGGTCCAGCCGGCCCTGGTGGTCGACTTCGACCAGGACGGTAGTGAAGAGGTCGAGCTCTTCGGCTCCAACTCCCACACCCACGAGCCGGGTCAGACGCTGGCCGAGTACGAGTGGACCGATGGGGGTGCGCCCTTCAGCACCGACGCGGATACGACCCGCGTGGTCAACCTGGGAGCGACCACGATCGGCCTCACGATCACCGACGACAAGGGCACGCCCGACTCTGCAACGGACGACTTCGTGGTCGAGTTGCACTCACCCGACGCGGTGCCTGGCTTCCTGTGCAGCTACTACGCAGGCGCTGGTGACCCGGTCTTCCTGCTCGACAATCTGCCGACCACCTACGACCAGATGGAGCGACTGCTCGCACCCCTGGTCGCGGAGCAGATGGGGCTCGTCGGTGGCTCGACGTTCACCGGGGACGTGATGGTGCGCTGGGAGTTCGCGATCGATGTCCCGGCGCTCGCCACCTACGAGTTCCTGGCGACTGGCGGCGTGGACCACCGGGTCAAGGTGGACGGTCTCCCCTTGGCAGGTCCGACCCAGCTCAGCGCGGGGACGCACGACGTGGATCTGCGCTTTGCCGTCAGCGGCCTCGATGACCTGCCCCTGCAACTCGACGTCGAGGTCGACGGCCAAGCCTCGAGCGCCTGGCTCGCGACCGTCACCCACGACGAGCAGCGCCTGCGTCCTGTGATCCACAAGATGCCCACCGTCGGCACGGAGCTGGGCGGCAACCTGATCAAGATTGAGGGCTTCGGCTTCTATCCCAAGGCTCAGGTCACCGTCCACTGGGGCGCGACCGACTTCACCCTGGTCGATTTCCTCAGCTGGACCGACCAGGCGATCGAGCTCGAGTCTCCGGCCGGTGTCGGGTCGGTGTTCGTCTCGGTTGAGACCCCCGGCGGCCTCTCGAACTCGTTCGAGTTCATCTACTCGCCGGATGGTCCGATCCCGATCAAGTTCGATCGCCTGGACAGCAAGCAGATCAACCTTGCCAACCCGACTGCGGCCGCGTGGCACGGCAACGGCAAGCTGTACGTGGGTACCCTCGACGGGAACATCGCCGTGGTCGAGTTCACCGACGACTGGTCCTCGACCGTCACTACCCACACGGGCGTCAGCGGCCTGACCAACTTCGACCTGCTCGGGATCGCGATCAATCCCTACGATCCGCCCGATCCGGTCAAGCTGTACGTGGCGCACGGAGAGCACTTCCTGAACGGTGGCGGGTTCTTCAATGGTGAGTCGCCGTTCACGGGGCAGGTCTCGATCCTGACGGGTCCGAACTTCGACGACCCGGTCCCATTGATCACCGGCCTGCCGACCTCGAACCACGACCACGGCGTCAACGGCATCACCTTCGACAACAACGGTGATCTGTTGATCTGCGTCGGCGGCAACACGAACGCCGGCGTCAAGTGGCCTCTCTTGGGCGACCTGCCGGGCTCGCCCTTCAGCGGCGCGATCATCAAGGCGCGCGTGTCCGACCCCGCCTTCAACGGGACGATCCAATACGTCTCCCGCCTGGACGGCTCCCCGATCGATGATCAGGTGGCCGGGCAGGACCTCGAGCTGGACGGAACGGCCGATGTCGAGGTGTGGGCGGCTGGCCTGCGCAACGCCTACAGCCTCACGCTCACCTCGCGGGGGCTGGTCTACGCCACGGACAACGGGCCGAACGTGAACTACGGCCAGGCCTCGACGGGCGCGAACACGGACTCGGGGGTGCACCCGCAGACCGACGACGAGGTCAACCTGGTCTTCGATGGCGGCTTCTTCGGTCACGCCAACCGCAACCGCGGGGTCGACGACCCACGCCAGAACATCTGGCGTTCGCCGACCGATGCCTCGGACGCAGAGTTCACCCAGGCGATGTGGACCCTGCCCCCCTCAGCGGCGAGCATCGACGAGTACCGGTCGGACACGTTCAACGGGCAGCTGCGTGGCCGCCTGTTCGTCCAGCGCTGGAATGGTCGGCAGTACATCCTCGAGCTGGACGAGGACGGCCGCTCCGTGCTCGGGCAGCTGTCGATCAACCCCATGACCACGGGGCTGGGCATGGTCACCGGCCCCGGCGGCTCGGTCGTGGCCATGGACTACACAGCAGGCCTGCTGCGCATCCTCGAGCCCGACGACGCCTCGGCCGTTGGTGTGACGGTGCACGACATTCACCCCTGGCGCACGACCGAGGCCGGTGGCGGCATGTTCGTGATCGGTGGGGAGGGGTTCATCGCCGGTCAGACCTCGGTCACGATCAACGGCCTGGCCGCGGCGCTGACCTCCGTGACTCCGCGGCGCATCAGCGGGACGTTCCCGGCCCTGCCGGCGAACCAGATCGGCGACCTGTACGACGTGCAAGTCTCCGTGGCCGCCAACGTGATCGTCCACTCCGGGGCCGTCCTCTGCTTGCCGATCAACCCCGGCCTGATGCGGGGATTCTGGACCACCGGCAACCCGATGCCGGACCCGCTGGGTGAGGTCTCGAGCGCTGTGGTGGGCACCACGATGTACGTCTTCGGCGAGGGAACGAGCAAGACCTACGCCTACGACCTGCTCGGCGAGACCTGGGACGACACCCTGGCGCCGCGTCCGAACCCGGGCAACCACCACGC
>JAQBVH010000035.1 GCA_027623615.1 Planctomycetota bacterium
GAGGCCCCCCTCGCGGCCGGCAAGCCGGCCAGCCTCGTCGTTTTCGGCGATGCGGACTGGCTGCGGGACGACCGCACCGAGAGCTCCTACCCGTTCCTGAATGCCCCGGGCAACGCGACCCTGTTGATGAACGTGCTCGACTGGTTGGCCCTCGACGAGGAGCTGATCGCCCTGCGGCGCAAGAGCCCGATCGAGCGCAGCCTGCGGGACTTCGAGCGTGAGGCGCATGAGGAGCTGGGCGTGCTGGGCGCCGGTCCGCCCGACAGCGACGAGGAAGCCCGCCGCCAGCGCGAGCTGCTCGACGAGGCTATGGCCATGGCCCGCCGCGAGGAGTGGCAGCGCATGCTCCTGCCGTTGCTCGTGACCCTCGGCCTCGTGCTGGGCTTCGGCCTGGCCTGGAACCTCCTGGAACGACGGAGCGCGCGCTCATGAAGCTCACTCCGATGAACCTCGGGCTGCTCGTGGCGGTGCTCGCCCTCGGTCTGGTCGAGCTCCTGTCCGGCGGGGGCCGCGCCGCCGAGCGCGAGATCGAGAAGCTGTTCCCGCTCTTCACCTCCGATGCCGCGCAGCGCATCGAGGTCGCGGGCCCCGAGGGTACCCTACGCCTGCACCGGACGGACGGCGCTTGGGTCTGCTCGGAGCGCTTCGATTATCCCGCGCGGGAGGACTTCACCCGCAAGATCCTGAACGCGATGGCTTCCCTGACGACGATCGATCTCCTCTCGACCGACGCAGGCTCGCACAAGGACTACGGTCTCGACCAGAAAACGACGCGCGTTCGTGTGTGGGGTGAGGGCGATGACCTCCTGGTCGACCTTATCCAGGGCAAGGACGTGCCCGATGGCCTCGCTTGCTACGTGAAGCGTTTCGGCGGTGACGAGGTCTATCGCGCGCCAGTCCTGACTCGGATTCCCTCGGCCCAGACCATCTGGCTCGAGTCGCGCTGGTTCCTGTTCGAGCCCGGCTTCGTGCGCAAGATCGAGGTGACCGGCGCGGACCTGCCCACCCCGGTGGTGATCGAGCGTGAGGTCGGTCGCTCCCGCTGGCACAAGGGCGACGACAACGTTGCCCTCGGTCGCGTGGACAGCTTCTTCGCGGCGCTGCAGGGCCTGCTGGTCGAGGACGTCGTCGCCGGCCGCGCGGACCCCGAGGCGCTGGGGGAGGTCGTTCTACGCGTCGAGTTGACCCTGGCGGACGACTCGGTCCTGGCCGCGGAATTCGGTGCCCCTGCGGACTCCGTCGTTCGCGCGCGCCGGGACCCGGGCGGCTTCGTGGTGGCGATTCCTGAAGGGCGCGTGACCCTCATGGCCCAGCGTGCCCTCGAGTTCTGATCGCGGCTACTTGTACGACGCGCCGCCGCCGGTGACGAAGGCGAACTCGTTCGCCCAATCACGCGAGGTGCAGGCGAAGGCACCCTGGAACTCGTCGATGGCGGACTGGGTCTCGAAGTTGCGGATGCCGAGCACGTAGTACGAGTCCGCACCCACGCAGCCGTAGGAGCCCTTGTTGTAGACGTAGTACCGGAAGTGGTACGTGCCGTCGCTGACAGGGTCCATGACGGGGGCCCTCAGGTAGCCCTCCTGGACGAGCACCGAGATGAAGTCTCCGTCGTGGGAGACGTCCCAGCCACCAAAGCTGGAGTTCGTGTTCGCGGCCGGGAACTGGCCCGTGTCGAGCTTGTACTGCTCGACGGCGGACTGGACCGTCTTCAGGTCCTGCATGCGGCGTGTGTCGCGGGCGCGCTCCCGATGGGGCCGCCTACGCCTCCTGCGGAGGCGTGCGTGTTGTTTGGCGCCACACCTGACGGAGTGGCAGCCCGGAGCGAGCATCTGTGGCGCACGCTGTCTAGCCGGACCGTGGCCTGGCTTGGCCCGCCGACCTCTCGATCCGGATCTGCCGCTGGAGCGCGCTTCTGGCCGGGACGGTTACGCCCGCCCAGACCCATGGCGTATCCTCGCCTCGGAATCGTATGCCCATCGACTTCGAACGCGAGTACGGCGTCAACGCCGGGTACGTCCAGTCCATCTACGACACCTGGCGCGAGGACCCCAGCGCGGTTCCCCAGAGCTGGGGCCGGATCTTCGAGAGCGCCGGCGCCACGCTCGCGACGGACACGTCGGAGCCGGCGTCGGAGGTCGAGGTCGAGGTCGAGGTCGACCCGACGCTCGAACCGCTGACCGGCCTGTCGGGCCGCATCGCCGCGAACATGGAGGCCAGCCTCGCGCTGCCCACGGCGACCTCGGTGCGCACCTTGCCCGCCAAGGTCCTGGCCGAGAACCGCGCGGTGATCAACGAGCACATGGCCCTGCGCGCCCTGTGCAAGGCCAGCTACACGCACCTGATCGCCTTCGCCCTCGCGCGCGCGCTCGGGGAGCAGCCGCGGGTGCAGGCGTCGTACCTCGAGCAGGGTGAAAAGCCCTTCCGCCGGGTGCCCGACCAGGTCAACCTCGGCATCGCGATCGACGTGGCCACGTCGCGCGGGCGGACGTTGATGGTGCCCTCGATCAAGGACGCGGCTTCCCTCGACTTCCTCGGGTTCCACGCAGCCTTCGAGGACCTGGTCGCGCGCGGCCGCGACGGCAAGCTCAGCGCCGCCGACTTCAAGGGCACGAGCGTGACGCTCACCAACCCGGGCGGCTTCGGCACCACCCTGTCGGTGCCGCGCCTGATGGAGGGCCAGGGTCTGATCGTCGCGACCGGTGCGATCGGCGTGCCGCCCGAGGTCATGGGCATGTCTCCCGAGGCCCTGGCGCAGCTCGCGCTCGGTCCGGTGATGACCGCGACCTCGACCTACGACCACCGGGTGATCCAGGGGGCCGAGTCGGGGCTCCTGCTCAAGCGCCTCGAGGAGCTGCTGCAGGGCGCGGACGGGTTCTACGACGAGGTCTTCGCCGCCCTGCGCATTCCCTGGACCCCGTTCCGGGCCGCGAGTGACCTGCGCCTGCCCTCGGGCCGTGACGAGGCCGAGGCGCAGACCCGGGTCTGGAGCCTGATCAACGCGTACCGCTCCCGCGGGCACTGTCTGGCCGACCTGAACCCGCTGGCCTACGAGCCGGCTCTCGAGGAGTCCCTCGACCCGGCCAGCTACGCGTTCACGATCTGGGACCTCGACCGCTCCTTCCTCTGCGGCGGGATGCAGGGACGGCAGCGCATGCGCTTGCGCGAAGTCCTGGCTGCGCTGCGGCGGGCCTACTGCCGGCGCTGGACGGTCGAGAGCAACCACCTGACGAACCGGGAGCGCAAGCACTGGCTGCGCGACCAGGTCGAGCGGCCCGAGAACGAGTACGCGTTCGACCAGGAGCACCGCATGCAGGTGCTGACCCTGCTGTCGCGCTCGGAGAACTTCGAGCGCTTCCTGCACACGCGCTACGTGGGCAACAAGCGCTTCTCCCTCGAGGGTGGCGAGGCGCTGATCCCGGCCCTGGCCGAGGTCATCGAGCACGCGGCCGAGCAAGGGGTCGAGCGCGTCGTCATCGGCATGGCTCACCGCGGGCGCCTCAACGTGCTCGCGAACATCCTGCACAAGTCCTACGGACAGATCTTCCGTGAGTTCGAGGCGGTGCTGCTGCCCCTCTCGACCGAGGGCTCGGGCGACGTGAAGTACCACCTCGGCCAGCGCGGCGTGTACCGCACGCGCGCAGGCCAGGAGGTCGAGATCGAACTGTGCGCGAACCCCAGCCACCTCGAGGCGGTCGACCCGGTCGTGTGCGGGATGACCCGCGCCTACCAGGATCGCCTCGCGGACACTGATCGTCGCCGGGTACTCGCCGTGCAGGTGCACGGCGACGCCGCCTTCAGCGGCCAGGGCGTCGTTGCGGAGACCCTGGCCATGGGCGGCCTGCCCGGCTACACGAACGGCGGCACGGTGCACCTGGTCGTCAACAACCAGATCGGCTTCACGGCCAGCCCGGACGAGACGCGCTTCACGCGCTACTGCACGGACATCGCCAAGGGGGTCGAGGCGCCGATCCTGCACGCGAACGGCGACTATCCCGAGTCCGTCCTGCGGGCATGCCGCCTGGCGGTGGACTATCAGCGACGCTTCGCGGGAGACACCGTGATCGACATCGTGTGCTACCGCCGCTGGGGTCACAACGAGGGCGACGAGCCGGCGTACACCCAGCCGCTCCTCTACCGGCGCATCGCGGCGCACCCGACCTCGCGCGAGCACTACACCCGACTGTTGCAACGCCGCGGAGTGCTGACGGAAGCCGAGGCCGTGGAGATCACCGAGTCGTTCGACGCCGAGCTGCGCGAGGCGCTCGAGGGCCAGCGCGCCGCGCCCGAGCTGGAGCTGTCGCCCGAGGAGGTCATGGACATGACCCTGGACGACCCCCTCGACTACCGGCAGGGCGACTCCCCGGAGACCGGCGTGGACGGGGAACGTCTGACCAGCCTGATCGACGAGCTGAACACGGTGCCCGAGGGTCTGGTGGTCCACCCCAACCTCCTGCGCCAGCTGCGGCGCCGCGAGGACATGGTGCGCGGAGAGCGCGACGTGGACTGGGGCTGCGCGGAGGCCCTGGCCCTGGGCAGCGTGCTCCAGGATGGCACCCCGGTGCGCATCAGCGGCCAGGACTCGGGCCGCGGCACCTTCTCCCATCGGCACGCGGTCATCCACGACCAGGTGCACGAGGCCGTCGAGTACGTGCCCCTGGCGGACCTGGTGGGTGGCGCCTCCTTCGAGGTCCACAACTCCCTGCTCAGCGAGGAGGCGGTGGTCGGCTTCGAGTACGGCTACGCGGTGGTGCGCCCCGAGGCGCTGGTCGTCTGGGAGGCGCAGTTCGGCGACTTCGTGAACGGCGCGCAGATCCCCCTCGACCAGTTCGTCACGGCGGGCGAGGCCAAGTGGCGCCAGCTCGCTGGCCTGGTGCTGCTCCTGCCGCACGGCTACGACGGTCAGGGTCCCGAGCACTCGAGCGCGCGTCCGGAGCGCTTCCTGTCGGCGTGCAACGCCGGGAACCTCGTCGTCGCGAACTGCACGACGGCTGCGCAGTACTTCCACCTGCTGCGCCGCCAGGCGGCCACGGAGCAGAAGCGACCGCTGGTGGTGTTCACCCCCAAGTCCCTCTTGCGCGACAAGCGCGCTGCGAGCCCGGTCGAGGCGCTCGCCGGCGGGCGCTTCCTCGAGCTGATCACGGACGGGGTCGCCGAGCGCGCGGAGGTCAAGCGCGTCCTGCTCTGCACGGGCAAGGTCTACTACGAACTCGAGGCCCACCGGGTCGCGAGCGGTGTGACCGACACGGCCATCCTGCGCCTCGAACAGCTCTACCCGTTCCCCAAGGACACCCTGGTGACCGAGCTCGAGCGCTACGGCGACGCGGCCACCGTCTGGGTCCAGGAGGAGCCGCGCAACATGGGCGCCTGGTCCTTCGTGCTGCAGCGCTTCCTCGACCTGAACCGCCGCATCGAGTACGCCGGCCGGCCCGAGACCTCGAGCCCGGCGACGGGTTCGTACAAGCGCCACGCCGCCGAGCAGGACCTGGTGGTCCAGCGCGCGTTCGGCAACGTGTGACCGCGGCGCGCTGACCCCGGGGTCAGCGCTTCAGCCGCTCCCAGCGGGAGGTGTACGACCCCGTCAGCTCCATCTCCATCTCGATCTTCTCGGGTCCGACCTCCATTTGACCCTCCAGTGAGAACCCCAGGTTCTTGTTCGTGGAGAGCAGGGTGTGGCCGTTGCGGACGTCGAACGTCGAGGTCACCTCGTTCTTGAAGTCCTCACCCGCGAGGTGGACTTCGACTTGCAGCTCGAGGCCCATCGTCTCGAAGAGGAACCCCATGAGGTCCTCCATCTTCGCGGAGAAGCCGCTCGCGTCGACTGCGTAGGTCAGCTGCTCGCGGAGCTCGGCCCGTCCGTCCTTCAGGGAGACGAGGGTCGCCTTGCCGGCGCCGCTCAGGTCGAGGCCCATGGCCACGATCTCGCGGGCGACCTCCCAGCTGCCGCCGACCTCCACGGGGTCCGGGCTCAGCTGCGTGAACATCTCCGCGGCGGCCATCGCGGGCAGGTCCTTGGCGTCCAGCAACATGGCGATCGTCTTGGCCGCCATGCGCGTGACCTCGGTCTCCATGGGCAGGTCCGCGTAGGGATCCTGGTTCATCCCGGCCCGGATCACCTTGCCCTGCGGGGTGACCTCGAACTCGAACTCGAGCTCGAGCATGTTCCGGCCGAGGGCCTCGAAGAACGCGACCACGTCGTCGCCCTCCATCAGAGGGAGGGCCGCCTCGATGTCGACCTCGACGACGGGCGCGCCGTCGGCGTCGCGCGTGGCTTCCAGGATGATCTTCTGCTGCGGGGTCACCTGCTCGAGACCCATGGACTCCAGTGTGACCGACAGCTCGAGGTTGCCCTCGTCGTTGCGGCCCTCTACGGAGATGAGGTGGGTGGCGCGGTTGACCTGGGACTGCTCCTGCGTGTCGCCCTGGGTGACTGTGACGGAGACGAACTCCTGGGTGGAGGCGACCCGATAGGTCGCCTCCTCGGAGAGGTTCCACCGCAGGCGGACCGGGTCCTGGCCGGGACTGAGGTGCGGAGCGGCGAGCAACGGCAGGGTGGCGAGGGCGTGGAACATGGGCACAGCATGCAACGAGCGCCGCCGGCCGGTCGAGCGGATCGCCCTGGGGCCCGCGCTCAGCTCTCCTGGCGCCGCAGCCAGTACAGCACGGCGATGGCCGTGAAGCCGTCCGCGAAGCGGCCGGCGTCGAGGAGCGCCTCGACCTCGCCGCGGGTGAAGACCTGGGCGGTGATCTGCTCGGAGTCGTCCAGGGCCTGCTCGCCGATCAGCTCGCAGTCGTGGCCGACGAACAGGTGCGCGTAGTGGGCGCTGATCCCGTTCGTGGGGTAGAAGCCCGGGAGCGGCTCGACGCGCCGGGGGCGGTAGCCCGTCTCCTCCAGGCACTCACGTGCTGCCGCGACCGCGGGGTCCTCGCCCTGATCGATGCGGCCCGCCGGCGTCTCCCAGTGGGTGTTGCCGTGGGTGTAGCGGTACTGGCCGCAGAGCACGACGCGGCCGTCCGGGAGGACCGGGACGATGCCTACCGCGCTGGCCAGCTCGAGGACGTGATACTCCTGGAGCCTGCCGTTCGGTAGCACGACCGTGTCCCGCCGCAGCCCGCACCAGGGAGAGTCGTAGACCTGCTCCGATGCGTGGACGCCGAACGGCGGGAACGGCTCTGGGTTCGCGGGGACGTCGGTCATCGCGGCTCAGGATAGCGGCGGCGGCGTCGGTCATCGCGGCTCCGGTCAGCGAGCGTGGAATGAGCGTGCGTCGCAGCCTGCCCCGCAAGGCCGGTCCCGTCTCAGGTCGCGGCCAGCTCCTCCTTCGCGGCGGTCAGAAGACCGAGCGTGCCGTTGAGGAACGTCTCGCGCTCGACCTCACCCTTGGCGAGCCGCGCCAGCACCAGCTTCTGGGCGGCGTAGTCCTCGTTGACCAGGCCGGCGCGGCTCTGGAGCATGCGCCAGGCGCGGCGCCGCTCGACGCAAAAGAGGACCATCTGGCGGCTGAGCAGGAGGCGCCGGACCTTGCCGTCGTCGGTCTCGGCCTCGATCGAGACCCCGAAGTCGGGCACGTACGCGTGGTGGTCCTCGTCGAGGAAGCGGCGGTGGACCACGTCGTCCTGGGTGATGCGTACCAGCATGTCGAGGAGGTCGATGGACTCTGCGTCCGGCTTGGCCGGCTGCATGTGTCGCCGGAAGCGCGCCTCGGTCGCGGCCCAGTGGGCGATCGTGTAGGAGTAGTTACCGCGGCCTGCCTTGGACTTGACCTGGGCCCAGTCGCGCTTGAGGTCCGGGTTGCCCTTGAGGGACAAGGCCTCGCCGTAGCTCTCGCCCTTCTGGGGGTCGAAGACGAACTCGGGCATGCAGCGCGAGTCGCGCACACGCGCGGCCTGGCGGTTGGCCATGTCGTCCGGCACGCCGTGCTCGGGCTGGCAGGTCGTGAAGGCCTGCAGGAAGGCCGTTCCGCGGTAGGCCAGGCCCTCGAGCACCGCCTTGTAGAAGTTGCCCGCGCTGGCGAGCGACACCTGGCCCACATAGGGCGAGCCGTGCCCCGCCGCGAAGATCTCGGCCAGGCTCTTCTTCTCGGTGTACTTGCCCTGGCTCGCGCTGCCGAACTGGTTCATGTCCCCGCCGCCGAGCATCGGCGTCGAGTCCGAGTTCTGGCCGCCGGTGTTGGAGTACACCTGGGTGTCGAGCATCACCAGCTTCACGTTCGGCCGGTTTTGCAGGATCACCTTGCTGACGTTCTGGAAGCCGATGTCGCCCATGCCGCCGTCGCCGCCGACGCACCAGGCCTTCGGCAACTCGGCGATCTCCTGGTCGGTCATGAGCGCGTCGGTGAAGTGCTCGATCTCGAACGACCAGCGCGCGTCGAGGTCGTCCTCGCCGCCGCGGAGGACCAGCGCGGACAGGCGCTCGGGCAGGACCGAGCGCCGCGCGTGGTCCATCACGAAGCTCTCGCCGAACATCCACGTGATGGTCGCGCCGTCCTGGAAGAGGGAGTTCATCCAGGGGTAGGGGTGCGGGTTCGACGGCGGGGTCGAGCCGTAGACCGTGTTGCAGCCGGTGTGGGCGCCCATGGCCATGACCGCCATCCCGTTCTCGAGCATGCCGTCCACGGCGCGCAGGTCGCGGTGGTTGAAGGCGTCCTGGCGCAGGACGGCGCGCAGGGCGCCGAGCAACTCCTCGTCCGAGGGCAGGCCGAGGGTGGCGAGGCGGTGCGCGCTGTCCGCGTCGTCCTCGCCGCCGAGGCCCATCACGATGTGCGCGACGGCGCGCCGAAAGCGATCGGCGGAGTCGGGGTGACGCTCGGACCAGCGCGCGAGGTGGTCCACGCCGCGCTCGTCGAGGGCGCGCGCGGTGGCCTCCATGCGCTCGGCCTTGGCGTGGTAGAGCGGGCGCATGAGCGCCTCGGTCAGGCTCGCGATGCCGCGCAGGATGCTCTTCTCGCCGCAGCCCGCGCACGCCCCGTCGCCCGAGACGAGCGCCTCGTAGTTGCTGCGCACCATCAGGTGGTTCTTGAGCGTCACCGCGTGGGAGCCGAGCGGATCGAACGGGTCGAACTTGCCGAGGAAGTCCGCGGTCGTGTCGGGGAGCAGGTCGAGGAAGTTGGTGCCGGAAACGTGGTCCGAGTTGAGCTCCTCGGTCTCCGACGCCATGACGAGCGCGTCCTTGTCGCCGCACTCCGCGACGCACTCGCCGCAGCCCTTGCACAGGTCCGAAACCATGATCGCGAAGAGTCCGCCCGAGCCAGGCTCCTTCTTCTCGCGCGCCATGAAGGCCTGCGGGACCTTGGTGTAGGCGAAGGGGATGCGCTCGAAGACCTCGAGGTACTTGGCCCGGGTCTCGGCGTCGAGGCCGCTGACGGCGCGCACCTCCTGTGCCACGATCTGCTTGAACGGCAGGGTCTGCTTGGCCTTGGTCGCGGCGACCATGCGCGCGCGCGCGCGCTCCTCGACCGCGGGCAGCTCGGCGGCGAGCAGCTCACGCCCGGGCGCGCCGGGCGCCAGGAAGTTGAGCGCGGTCGCCAGGATGCTGGCGATCGGCTGGGCCGTGTTCGGCAAGGCCGTGTCCGGGCAGGCGGTGATGCACTCCATGCACTGGGTGCAGTTCTCCGCGATCCAGAGCGGCGTCTCCCGCCGCGCGACGTACTTGCTCGCGGTGCGGCCGGTCGCGGCGGCCATGACCCCGACCGAGGACAGGGTCGACGCCGGCTGGTCGTAGCCGAGGCCTGCCCGGAACTCGTCGTCGAAGGTGCTGATGCGCGCGACCGGGGGGCGCTCGGGTTGCTCGTGGCAGGTCGTGTCGGCGTCACAGGTCAGGCAGGCCAGCGGCGCGGCGCGCATCGACGAGCGGTCGGGCGCTGCCATGTCCCCGACGGGCAGGCGCCGGACGCGCGCGAAGCCCTCGGTCATCACCGTCATGTTCGAGGCGACGACCGCGTCGCCGAAGCGGCCGAACTTCTTCTCGTACTGAGCCTCGACCACATCGTGGAAGCGCGCCTCGTCGATGCCGTACTCGGCGAGGAAGGGGGAGACCTTGAAGAAGGCGCCGAGGAACGCGTTGCCCTGCATCCGTAGCTGCAGGTCCTCCCGGTCGGTCGCCTGCTTGGCGATGTCGAAGCCGGGCAGCAGGTAGACCTGGATGTGCTTGCGCTCGATCTCGCGCCGCTGCGGGAGCGGGATGCGTTGCCACGCGACGTCGGGCTCCTCCTCGGACTCCCAGACGAAGATGCCGCCCTCACGCATGCCCGCGATCGGGTCGTACTGGGTGAACGCGCGCGGGTCGCAGCACAGCACCACGTCGACATGGCGCAGGTCGCAGTTGACGCGGATGCGCTCGGGCGCGACGACGAGGAAGTAGGAGGTGGGCGCGCCCTTCTTCTCGGAGCCGTACTTCGGGTTGGCGCTGACGTGCAGGATCTCCTTGGGGCGCCCAAGCTCGTCGACCTCGCCGGCCTTGGTCATCAGGTCGTCGCCGAACGCGCCGATGACCTCGCCGAGGTTCTTGCCGGTAGTGATCATGCCCCACCCGCCGATCGAGTGGAAGCGCACCGCGATCGAGCCCTCGGGCAGGAGCGACGGGGTCTCCTCGCTCTGCACCTCGTAGTCGTGGTCGATGCCGAGCGTGAAGTAGCTCGTGCCCTCGGAGGCCTTGCGGCCGTCCTTGCGCGTCGCGCTGCCGGTGGCGAACTCGTACGCGCCGAGGACACCCTCGGGGCGGAAGTCGCGCGAGCCGAGCCCATAGGAGCCGCTGATGATGCGCGGCACGTCGCCCGCTGCGAGCGCCGGCAGGGGCTCGCCCGCGCTGGTCAAGCTGCCTTCGACGGCCTTGCCCAGGGCGGCGCGCACGTCGCGCGTGAGCGGGTTGTCGCCGGAGAGCGCCTCGTCCGTGCGCTCGAGGATGATCAGGGTCTGCTTCCCGCGCAGCGCCTCGACGAGCGCGGCCTCGGGGAACGGGCGCAGCAGGTTGAGGTGCAGCGACCCGACCCTGGCACCGCGCGTCTCGCGCAGGTGATCGACGGCGGCCTCGATGTTCTCGGCGGCGCAGCCCAGGGAGAGGAACACGACCTCGGCGTCCTCGCAGCGGTACTGGCTGAGGAAGCCGTAGTAGCGCCCGGTCAGCTGGCCGAACTCCTCGTAGGCGTCGGCGAGAAAACCCATGATCGGCTCGGCGAAGTTGTCGCGTCGCGCGATCACGCCGTTCATGTAGTGCTCCTGGTTCTGGACCGGGCCGAGGAGCAGCGGGTTGCGCAGGTCGATCATCGCCGGCACGCGCGGCCGGGTCGGGCCGAACAGGCGCCGCTGGGCCTCGTTGGGGCAGTCGATGATGTCGTCGGGGGCGCCGAGGAACTCGCGCAGGAGGTCAGCCTCGTGCTTGAAGAAGGTGCGCTCGAGGTGCGAGGTCAGGAAGCCGTCCTGGGTGTTGATGCCCGGCGTCAGGGCCAGCTCGTTGACCTTGCGCAAGATCAGCGCCTGGTCGGCCGCCTGCTGTGCGTCCTTGGCGAACAGGATCGTCCAGCCGGTGTCGAGGGCGGCGTAGATGTCGTCGTGTCCGCAGTGCACGTTGAGCGCGTGCTTGGTCAGCGCGCGCGCGGCGACCTCGAGCACCATCGTCGAGCACTTGCCCGGCGCGTGGTAGTACTGCTCGATCCCGTAGACGATGCCCTGCCCGGAGGTGAAGTTGACCGTCCGCTTGCCT